>JAAWDU010000074.1 GCA_022793905.1 Clostridia bacterium | reverse complement strand
ACACGAAATAACCTTAAATGAAATAACGACATTTAATTTAAGTACAAGATATGATGATTATAAAAGAGTATTTTACAATAAATGTACAGATGAATATACAGAAGAACAAAGAAATAAAATTAAGGAGGTAAAAACATGGTTAGAAATAATGTTAAAGTAGAAATAAACAAAGAAATAGCAGAAATAGTAGATAAATATATTGCTGTTGTAAAAGAAAACTATGATGTGGTAGCAATAATATTATTTGGATCTTATGCAAAAGGAACAGAACATAAGGATAGTGATATTGATATAGCAGTAATTACAGATGATATAAAAACAGACACATTTGATGAAGAAGTAAAATTAATGATATTAAGAAAAGGAATAGATTATAGAATAGAGCCACATATTATAACAGTTGCAGATTATGAAAATGATGAAACACCTTTTGTAGTTGAAGTTAAAAATACAGGAATTAGAGTGGCATAGTATATTATAAAAACATAAATAATTGTAAACAAAATGGGTTACTAAAATGTGTCCTACTAAGTTTACAAGTCGATTTTTCGCAGAGATAGAGAGGTTGAAAGGGGTTACATTTTTGACAGCCCAGCCAAAATGAAAAAGATAGCCTTAGGGCTATTTTTTGTTTTGAAAAATAAAAGTTAGTTATATTAAAATATGGAAAGATTGTTGTAATTAAAATTTACATAATTATGTGCCATAATAATATTTTCGTAATTCCGAAAAAGACCAGTTTCTTACTAAGAAGCTGGTCTTTATAGATAAGTCGGTTTTGACTATACATATCTATTCATATTTCCATTTGTATAATCTGGACCTTCAAAACGTTTGCCAGATTTCACAGTTTTTATAATTTTATTTATTTCATCTATATTTTCTTCTAATATATCAATACGAGCATAATCTATGTTCAAATCATTATACTCTATTGATAAAGTCTTTGAGTTGTAAATATTAGAAAGAGTTTGCAAATTATTTGGTATGACTTTAAATAAAAGTCCCATTCTATCTCTTAAATAATAATAATGCTTATCATCCCTACATTTTGAATCACATGTAGGATAGCAACCATTAGAATGACCAAATAAGCAATATTTTAAAGTCATAACCTTTAGTTTTCCATAAACCATTAATTCTTTATTTACAGCAGACTTCATCCCCTTAATATCTTCTCTTGTGAGTTCAGGTGATAGAGTAACAGTACTAACATCATTATTTGCAATTTCATCTATTGTATAATTATTAAAAACATTTAAAGTAGAATTTGAAATAAATTCAAGTCCCTTATACATTTCATTTTGCAAAATTCCGAAGTTCGCCAATACTTGAAAACACAAATCCCTTAATATCATAAGTAGCAACAAAAGAAGCAATAAAGCTGTCTAATAAATTCAAGTAATTGAGATTGATTACAGCTGGTAAATAAATATATGTATTAAATTTAGAAGTTATAGTTTTTATCACATTTTTATTTTTTACATTACGAAAACAACGAAGAGGAACATATACTCTATCAACTTGCTCTAGTTTGTTATAATCAAAATTCGGGTTTATTTGAGATAATAGTAAAGAAAATTTAGTGCTACAAAATTCTTTTTGTGTAAAAGATTTTTCCTTTATTTCTACTGGAACTCTAGTAAACTTCCTCTCAATTAAAAATTCAATTTTTTCTAAAGCTTCACGTCTTAAAGCATTTATTTTACTTAAATGTGAAATATATAAACCCTCATCTAAATCTACATCGATTTTTGTAAATTCAAAAGGAGTATCATGTGTTTTTGAAAATTGTGCTATAATTTTCTCTTTTGTTATAGGTTGGTTAATAGCTTTTTCAGGTATTATTTCAGATTGAATATTTACACTTATATTTTTATAGCTATCATATTCCTTAAGAGGAATAATCGAAACAGAAATAGGAGTATCAGCCTTTACTGTAACTTTACATTGTAATTTTATTTTCTTAAATTCTTTACCAGAAAATGTAAGCTTTGCTTCATCAGAAAGTTTCTTGCTTGTAATTTTAAAAATTTTATCTCCTGGAGCAATATTTCCCTTCATTCTACCTATTGTAATTAGTTCATTATTGCAAGCAAAAGGAATATTTTTATTTTGAAACATAAGCTCTGAAACTCTATATTTAGTAGGCTCATTTTCAAAAGTAATAGAATCGCCAAGAGCTAAAGTTTCATTTAAGTTTAAAGAAATGTAACCTTTTTTATCATTATAATTTGAAACATTTCCAATGTATATACCCATATTATTTTGTTTTTCTTTACAAACAAAATCTTGATTTGCATCGCGATTCAAATGCCCAGTAGAAAAGTTTCCTCTATTGAAAGCTTGACGAAGGTCGGATTGGTCTTTGGGAGCTATTTCAAATTTCTCGCCAGAATAATACATATCGATATATTTTCTATAAACTCTTGTGACTATTGCGACATATTCAGGTGATTTCAATCTTCCTTCAATTTTAAAAGAAGTAACACCAGCTTTTATTAGGTCTGGAATAAATTCTAAAGCGCATAAATCACGAGGGCTAAGTAAGTAACCTTTATCAATAACTTTGTTGTCTTGTAATAA
Organism: Clostridia bacterium; assembly: GCA_022793905.1. Taxonomy (GTDB): domain Bacteria; phylum Bacillota; class Clostridia; order TANB77; family CAG-508; genus JAAWPK01. The sequence goes on along the minus strand of JAAWDU010000074.1, from coordinate 30,905 downwards.
TTCATAAGGAAGACGGCAAGCTTGAGCACATTTTCCACGATTAGCAGAACGACCACCAATCATACTAGACATTAGGCATTGACCAGAATAACTTATACAAAGTGCACCATGTATAAAAGCTTCAATTTCAACATCAGTATTACGACATATGTATTCCATTTCTTGAAGAGAAACTTCTCTTGCAAGAACAATTCTTTTAAAGCCTAAACGTTCAAGAGTTTTTACACCATTTAAATTATTTATAGTCATCTGAGTGCTTGCATGTATAGGAAGTTTTGGAAAGTATTTTATTAATTTCATAGCAAGCCCTAAATCTTGTACTATTATTGCATCAATCCCGTATTCATAAGCTTTTTTAGCTATAGAAAGCGCATGTGTAAATTCATTATTTTTAATTAGAGTATTAAGTGCAAGGTGTACCTTTACGTCATGTATATGTGCATATTTAATTACTTCTTTTAGTTCTTCCATAGTAAAATTACTAGCAGATGCACGTGCACTAAACTCATCAGCACCGACATATATTGCATCAGCACCATTTTGTACAGCAGATTTAACAGAAAGTGAGTCTCCTGCTGGGGATAAAAGTTCTACTTTATTTTTCAAATTAAATTATAACCTCTTTTCCATATAATTTTTATATTTAACTTTTTCATTAATTGTATCACAAATTTAAGAAAAAGCATAGTATAATGTAGAAACTTTTATAAGTTTAAAGTTTGAAAGGAAGGGAAAAAATATGCAAGAGGAACAAAGAATTTATAATGAACCAAGAAACTGTGGATGCAATTCAGGCTGTGGAGGAGGACTTGGAAGCTTATTTGGTGGCTGTGGCTGTGGACGGAAATAGTGAAATATTATTTTTCTTAATCGTATTTTTACTATTATTCACAAATTTTGGATGCGGATGTGGCTGTAATAATTAATACTTAAAGAAGAATGAGGCTTATTTATTAAAAGCCTCATTTCAAAATTTTAAAGATACTCTTTTAATTTTGTTACAGAATTTTCCTGAATCTGTACGAATTCGTTTAAAGCATTTTTAATGTTTTGATTTACATTAGGGTTGTGGTTTAAAAGTCTGCGACCTTCTATAATTCCCATGACAGTACCTTGTATAAGCATTTCTGATATTTTCGAATTACTTTTATCATTTATAGTATTCATTTGAATTCCCATCCAAGTCATCATATCGTTTTTTAAATTAACACTAGAAGGAACTTCTCCATATTCATTGTAAAGGTCAGTTACCTTATTTAAAATATCTTCATATTGATTATATTGTGTACTTAATTCTCTTTTAAAATCATCATCTTCTACTTTCCCGAGATACATAGGAAATTGCTTTTATTCCCATTTCTGCACCAGTATGAAGTTCTTTTAAAACCTTTAAATCTTCATTATTTTCCATATTTTATTACCTCCATTTCCTTTAGCATAACCAGATTAATAAGAAAATATTAAATTTTAAATTAAATTTATATTAATTTAAGTTTATTATTGCTTTTAATGTTATATAATGATATTATCAAAATATAAGGAGAGAAGAATGAAAAAAATTGGTTTAGATAAGTTTAGAGTGATATCAGCAATTCTAATTGTTGCAATACATACATTCCCATTACTTTCTGTAAATGAAATGTTAGACTTTATTTTTACACATGTAATATGCAGAATAGGAGTGCCATTTTTCTTAATGGTAACAGGATTTTTTACTTTGCCAAAGGCAATCTCAGGAGGTAAGAAAAACCTTTTTAAATACACTTTGAGAATACTGAAAATATATTTAATATGTATAATTATATATTTACCAGTTAATTTATATGCAGGACAATTAAAAAACATTGGAATAATAGAAATATTAAAGCTTGTATTTATAGATGGAACTTTTTACCATTTATGGTATTTTCCAGCTTTAATATTAGGTATATGGATTACATATTTTTTGTTAAAACATTTCAAAAAACAAACAGTTCGGAATATGTGTAATCATATTATATATAATAGGGCTTTTTGGAGATAGCTATTTTGGAATAGTAGATAAATCAGGGGTTTTATCAAGCTTTTATAATGCTATATTCATGATTTCAAGTTATACAAGAAATGGAGTATTTTACGTGCCTATATTTTTAAGCTTAGGATACATGTTTGCAAATAAAGAAAAAAAGGAAATAAAAAAAGGGAAATATGTATTTATCACAATAATATCAATAGCTTTAATGGTACTAGAAGGATTAATACTAAAATACTTCAATTTGCAAAAACATGACAGTATGTATATTATGCTAATACCAGTGATGATGAGCGTATTTACCTTAGTTTTAAATGCAAATAAGGAAAATAACAAAACATTAAGAAACATTGCAACAGTAATCTACATAATACACCCAATTATGATAATTTTAATAAGAGGAGCTTCTAAAATAGTAAACCTAGAAAGTATAATGGTAGAAAATAGCCTGATACATTATGTGTTGGTAGTCATTTCGTCATTAATATTTAGTGTAATTTTTGAAATGATAAAGAAAAGGAGAAATAACATAAGATAAAGGCATCTTGTAAACAAAAAGAGGAGAAATATATGAGTAAATTAAATGAAGAAGAGTTAAATGAATTGTTTATAAAATTTAAGTCTGGAGACAACAAAGTATTTGAAACTATTTATTCAAAATATAATAAATTGGTTTATGGGATATCATTTAATATCATAAAAAATAAAACTGATGCAGAAGACATAATGCAAATAATTTTTACTAAAATTTATGATATGGAAAGAGAAAAAATGCCAGAAAAGAAATGTGCATGTTGGCTATATTCTTTAACTAAAAATGAGACAATTTCTTTCATGAGAAAAAGAAATAATCATATAGATTTAGAAGAAATTTATAACTTAGAAAATGAGAATAATGAAATAAATGAGATTGTTGAAAATGAAAAATATCAAAAAATAATTGGTAAATTAAATGAAAAAGAAAGAGAAGTAGTTTCTTTAAAATTGATTTCTAAATTTTCCTTTGATGAAATTGGAAAATTATTAAATATACCTAGCAGTACGGCAAAATGGAGATATTATAAAGCCTTGCATTCTTTAAAACTTTTAATTGGAAATATATCAATGTTTATAGTTACTTTTGCTTTAGGATTAAAATTCTTTAATTCTAAAGGTCAGGAAAATAAGAATGAGCAATTAGAAGTGCCAAAAAATGAAGTGCAAAATGATAAAGCTTCAAACAGTCAAAATGAATCAATAGAAAATCTGAGAGAAGAAACACAAAAAAAGAAAGATGAAATAAATGATACCATAAATGGCTTAGACAAAACTGAAATAAAAAAAGAAGAGATTAAGGTAGATGAAAGCTATAGTGAAAATTCAAATATAGGAAATATATTTTTAGGAAGTTCCATAGTATTTTTAATATTTTCAATAATTTTTTTAGTTTTTTTTGTAAAACACCAACTAAAAGATAATAAAAAAGCGTCTAAATAATAGAAAGGGAAAAGGTGAATATATGAAGAAAAATGAAAAAATCATGATATTAGTGCTATTTTTAATACTAGCAATTATGTGTGTAGTATTGTTTTTAACAAAATCTAAGCAAAAAACACCTTTAGAAACTGGTGTAAATAGTCAAAATAGTGCCAATAATGAAATTTTACAAGAAGGAAGCAAAGAAACTAATGTAAGAGCAATTATGGTAAATGGTAAGGTTTATTATGATAGTGGGAAAAATAATAATGGTATGCTCCGCTGTGGTGTAATGGATGGAAAAATTACTTCTAATATAGAAAAAAACAAAATTCCTACTGTTGATAATCAAGCTAATTTTGAGGGAGAGTATGATTATCAATATGGAACAGCAAATACGATTGAAGTTAGAATTGATGATGATTGGATAATATTTGAAACAGAAGAGAGAAGAGGTCTTGAACTAAAAGTTAAGGTATATGATAAGGCACCAGCTGAAACTGCTATGATTAGACCAATTATTTCTGCAGGTAGTAAGGAAGAATATGATTATAGTGTTTATGGATATGAAGTGTTTGTAAATGTTGTGATTAATGGAACTGAGATGTCATTAAAGTCTGCATTAGATGATAATAAAATTTCTATGCAAGACATTTTTGATAAGGCAAAGGAAGAGTGCAAAGAGCCTATTATTTATAAAGACCGGAGGAAGTAAAGCGTATAAATGCAAAGATTACACTATTATAAAGCTTAATAGAATAGAAGAGAATAAGACAAATACAGATGTTTATATTGGAATGCCTGATTTTGATATAAATGATATTAAATAAAAAACTCTGAGTTTCTAGTTTTTTATATTCTAGAAACTCAGAATTTTTTTTATTTTATTCGTTCCAGTTATGGAATACTTCTGACACATCATCTAATTCGTCTAGTTTTTCAAGTAGGCGTTCCATTTTTTCTGTTCCTTTTTCATCTAGGTCTACATATGTTGTTGGAACCATTTGTATTCCTGCTTCCAAGAATGATAATCCTTTTTCTTCTAGTTTTTCTCTTACATTAGAGAAGTCGTCTGGAGATGTTGTGATTTCATAGATTTCTTCTTCAGGAGAGAAGTCTTCTGCACCACATTCTAGTGCTAACATCATTAGGTCATCTTCTTCCATATTTGCTGTTTCTTTTTCTATTACGATTATTCCTTTTCTATTAAACATATATGATACGCAACCTGTTGTTCCTAAACTTCCGCCTGCTTTATCAAATACATGTCTTACGTCTGCTGCTGTTCTATTTCTATTGTCTGTTGTTGCATTTACTATTACTGCGACACCATTTGGACCATATCCTTCATATGTAATTTCTTCATAGTTTTCATTGTTTCCTGCACCAGCAGCTCTTTTTATTGCATTGTTTATTGTGTCGTTTGGCATGTTTGCTGCTTTGCATTTTGCGATTACATCTTTTAATTTTGAATTACCAGCAGGATCAGGTCCTCCTTGTTTTACTGCTATTAATAGCTCTCTGCCTAGTTTTGTGAAGATTTTTCCTCTTGCTGCATCGGCTTTTCCTTTTTTGGCTTGTATGTTGTGCCATTTGCTGTGTCCTGACATGATTAATTCCTCCTATTTCTTAAAATTCATTTACCTTTTTATTTTAGCATATTTTAAGTCTTTTGAATAGAGTTTTTTAGTAATTTGTTTTAATTTTTTGCTATGCTAAAGTTATTATATAATTGGCAAAATATGCTTTATGATGAAGTTGAGGAAAAATATAAAATATATCTATATGAGAGAAGAACAAGCACAAGTAGGATATAAAGAAGATTTTTTATTCTAAAAAAATTTTGCTTGAATAGAATATTAATAGTGTACTAATGAGAAAGGTAGTTTGAAAATGGAAAGTGTTTTGAAGTTTTTTCCAGAGAGGATTAAAAAGGCTATTTTGGAGAAGTTTAGGGAAGGGATTTATGAGATTAGAGTTAGAGTAGGGAAGCCTATTATTTTGATTTGTGATTTTGGGGAAGTTAGGGTGAATTATGTGCCTTGTCAGCGTGAGATTTTGGAGATTTTGCAATTTTTATGTGATAATTCGGTTTATAGTTTTCAAAATCAGATTTGTAATCGGGTTTATTACAGTTGAAGGTGGGAACAGAGTTCGGGATTTCTGGGGATGTTGTTTTGGAAAATGGTTTCGTTAAGAATATTTCATATATTTATAGCTTGAATTTTAGGATTGCAAGAGAAGTTTTTGGGGCTTCTAAAAACGTTCTTTCTTATGTTTTGGATTTCGAGAATAATTCTGTTTTTAATTCTCTTATTATTGGAAGACCTGGCAGTGGTAAGACAACTATTATTAGGGATTTGTGCAAAGTTATTAGTGATGGGATTTCTAATTTTCATGGGATTAATGTTCGGTGTTGTTGATGAGAGGGGAGAGATTTCTGCTATGCATAAGGGTGTTCCTCAAAATGATTTGGGGATAAGGTCTGATGTTTTGAATAATATTAAGAAGAGTTTGGGTATTAAAATGCTTGTTAGGAGTATGTCTCCTCGTGTGATTATTGCAGATGAGATTGGAACAAGCGAGGATGCTTCTGCAATTCAGTATGCTCTTTCGTCTGGTGTTAAGGGGATTTTTACTGCTCATGGTTCTTCTTTAGAGGATTTAAAGGCAAATCCTATTTTTAGAGAGATGTTTAGTCTTAATTTATTTGAAAGAGTTATTGTTTTAGATAGTGATGTTAAAGGAAAGATAAAGGAAATTGCTTGATAATATAAAAAAACGGGGGGAGAATTTTTTCTCCCTCCATCATGGCATTTAAAACTTGCGTTTGCCATTTTCCGCTTCCTCCGGCTCCACAACGACAACAGAGCAGACGATAGTTACGTTGATGTTGTAGTCAATCGGAGTGTATACCTTCCTCTTGAAGTACCTGCAGATGGACTTGAATAAACCGATAAATTTGCCAGTCTTTGTCTGCTTGGCCATCACAATAGGCCTTGCGGTGACATGGGCAATCCGGTCTTTGACATCCTCAGCAGTGATGCCCTCCAAATCACCAGAGAACTCAAGGGAGACGTTCTTCGCCTTGCCAGGGTATTTTTTGGCGATAGCGTCTACCCGGTTTCCAATGATGCGGGTGAAGCTTTCTCCGAAGAGAGCGCTCCAAGTGTTGAATGTGTCTGCGTCGTAGGTAAGCGGTAAGGTGAAAGTTGCCATGTTCAAAACCTCCTTAGAGTTATTTAGTATATATATATTATATCACAAATTTTACATAACGTCAAAATTTTGTAAACTATTTTTCTTAATGCTTAATTTTAATATTAAAAATACTTTAGTAGTTCTATTTTTTTATATCTTGAATATATATATTACATGGAGGTAAAAAGTGATAGTTATTAAAAGTCTTATATTGCTTTCAATCTTTGTAACTAGTACTGCCTTGGGAATAATGCTTGCGAATAAGTACAAAGATAGAGTAACAGATTTAAAGCAAATGAGAAGTGCATTAAATATTCTTAAAACTAAAATTGTATATACATATGAACCGCTTCCAGAAATTTTTTTAGAGATATCGAGCAAATTTACAAATAGCATAGGAGAAATTTTTAAACTTTCAAGCTTTAAAATGAAGGAAAAATCAGCTGGAACTGCATGGAAAGAAGCATTATTAGAAACAAAAACAAATATGAATAAAGAGGATTTGAAGACAATAGAAAGTCTTTCTAAACTTCTTGGTAAAACAGATGTTGATGGACAACTTAGTGAAATAGAATTATTAGAAAAATTTATAGATGAACAAATAGAAAAGGCAGAAGGAGAGCAAAGGAAAAATGAAAAACTATATAAAAGTTTAGGAGTAATTGCAGGACTTGCAATAGCTATAATTCTTATATAGAAAATACAAAAGACAGAGGGGGGATAACTTTTGAGCATAGATTTACTATTTAAAATTGCAGCAATTGGTATACTTGTTGCTGTATTACATCAAGTATTAGTTAGAGCAGGACGTGAAGACCAAGCAATGATGACAACACTTGCTGGACTTGTAATAGTTCTTACTATGGTTATACAAGAAATAAGTTCATTATTTGATACAGTAAGAACTATGTTTAATTTATGAAAATGCGAAAGGTAAGAAAAAAGAATGGATATTATAAAAATAGTTGGAATTGCACTTACAGCAATTGTAATAATTATTATAATAAAGCAATACAAGCCAGAATTCGCAGTATATATATCATTAATTGCAAGCACTTTAATAATGTTTATTTTTATAGACAAGCTTGCAGGAATAGTTCGGATTTATAAGTGATTTTTCAAACAAGATTAGTGGAAGTAAAGAATTCCTAAAAATACTAATTAAAATAACTGGAATTGCCATTCTAACGGAATTTGCTGTGCGGTATATGTAAAGATGTAGGTGAAAATGCAATTGGCTCAAAAGTCGATTTAGGTGGAAAAGTCATAATAATAACAATGTCAATACCAATAATTTCTTCAATGCTTGAAACAGTACTTAGAATTTTGCCTTAATAAACGGAGGAAAAATGAAAAAAATACTAATGATAATCTTTTTAATAGTTATATTCTTAAATATCAATGTTGTATATGCAGAAGATACAGAAGAAATGATAGGAGAACAAGAAAAAGCACTTGGAATTGCTGGCTTTATAAAAGAAGCACAAAAGTATACAAATGAAGCATTTGAAGGAGCTAATATAAATGAAATATATAAAAGTGCTTTAACAGGAGATTTGAAGCTAGAAGGATTAATGCGGGGGAATATTAAAAATACTAGGGACAGAAGTAGCAGAGACACTAAAAAGTTTAGGGTACATATTAATAATAGTTGTAATACATAGTATAGTAAAAAGTATAAGTGAGGGCACTGGAAATAATGAAATAGGAGAAATAACATATTATGTACAATATATTTTGATTGTAACATTAATAATGACAAATTTTTCAAATGTAGTAGTATTAATAAAAGAGACAATTAATAACCTAGTGGGATTTATAAATTGTCTTTTACCAATAATGATAGCCCTTATGATGACTACACGGAAATCTAGTTACAGGAGCAGCAGTACAACCAATTTTATTATTACTTATAACGTTTATTCGGAAATTTCATAACAGGAGTACTACTTCCACTTATATTAATTCGGTACAGCCCTTGGAATTATATCTAAAATCTCAGATAAAATTCAGATTGATAAAATAGCTAAATTTTTTAAATCAAGTGTTGTATGGATTTTAGGAATTGCTTTAACGGTATTTGTAAGTGTATTATCGCTAGAAGGAACACTTACAAGTTCGGTAGATCGGACTTACAGTAAAGACAACAAAAGCTGTTGTAACAAGTACAATTCCAGTAGTTCGGAAAATTACTTGGAGAGACAGTTGATGCAGTACTTGGATGTAGCAATATTCTAAAAAATGCAGTTGGTTTTGTGGGCATTATTGTTGTTCTTGCAATATGTGCTATGCCTATAATAAAATTAATGATATTGTCGATTGCATTTAACCTGACATCTGCATTATGTGAGCCAATTGCAGATAAAAAAATAGTATCAGTTTTAGAACAAATAGGTGGAACTTTTAAAATTATGTTAGGAATGGTATGCACAGTATCTGTAATGCTTATTATAGGTCTTACACTGGTTATAAAAATTACAAATAGTGGGATGATGTATAGATGATTAATTATATTAGTTCATGGGCAGGCGGAATAATTACAGCAGTTATAGTTGTGACTATTTTAGAAATGATACTACCAAAGGGAAATAGTAAAAAGTACATAAAAACAATTATAGGAATATATGTTATATATATAATAATTTCACCTGCTATAAAGCTTACAGGAGGAAAAGAATTAAAAATAAATGTAAAAGATTATGAAAAATATTTTGGAATAGAAGAAACTGATATAAATACAATTAACGTAATGTCTGTTGAAGAAAGTTATAAAATAGAACTTAATAAAAAACTTAAAGCTGACATAGAAGAAATGGGATATATTGTACATAAGGCAAATGCTGAATTAGATTTGGAAAAGGGGAATATAACAAAAGTTTCACTAGAAGTGGAAAAGGGAAAGAAAAAAGAAGAAAAAAATATTGATATTTCAGTAAATAAAGTAGAAGTTCGGAGAGGCAAATAGTTCTAAAATTAATTTAGAACAAGATGAAATAGACAAAATCAAGCAAAAGATAAAAGATGACTATGGAGTTGACTTAAAAAATATTACTATAAATTCAAGATAGTGGAGGAAAACTTTATGTTTAAGGAACAAATGAATAAAATTAAAAGTTTGTATTTAAAAAAGACAGAGGGAAAAGGCGAAGAAAAAGAGGAAAGACTAAAAGAAGGTGGTAAAACAAATAAACGAAAAATTGAAAATATGGCTGTTTTTTTAATAATATTAATAGTTACACTAATTGCAATTAATGCAATACTTAAACGGAGATGATGAAAATGAAACTGAAAAAGATAGAGATGATACAGGATATAAGATACTTGCAGATATGCAGACAGCAAATAAAGAAAATGAGATAGATGAATTGGAAAAAAGACTAGAAAATATATTAAGAACGATGGTTGGAGTTCGGAGATGTAAAAGTTTTAATTACATATACACAGTCAAGTGAAGTTGTTGCAATGTATAATGAAAATAATACAAGTTCTCAAACTTCTGAAACAGATTCAGAGGGAGGAACTAGGACTATTGAAGAAAAAGGAACAAATAAAGAGGTAGTATTTACAGATGAGAATGGAGTAAATGTACCTGCAACACAAACCGTTATAAATCCAAAGGTTGAGGGAGTAATTGTTACAGCAGAAGGTGCAAATGATGCAACTATAAAGGCTAATATAGTTTCTGCAGTTGAAGCAGTAACAGGTGCACAAGCACACAAAGTGCAAGTTTTTTCAATGAATTAAATTTTTAGGGGGGAAGATTATGAAAATTTTGAAAAAAAATCAGTTAGCAATTATGGTAGTTAGCTTAATGTTAATAACTGCTGGGTATTTAAGCTATGGAAGCAATTTAAATGTGGAGACTACAAGTAGGCTAGATGGAAGTCAAACTGGAATAAACGTTGCAGATATAGGAGATGCAGAGCTTGTAAATGCAAATTTAACAGAAGAAGAGAAGAAAGATACAAATGAAGTAAGAAATGCAGAAAATCCAGAACAAAATCAAGTTCAAAATGTAATTAAACAAGAAAAAATGGTGAATGCACCTACTTCGTCTACAAATGATGAATATTTTACATCTTCAAAACTTGAAAGAAATGTAATGTATTCACAAATGACATCAAGATATCAAGAAATAATAGCAAGTAGTTCTGCGAGTCCTGAACAAAAAAATATTGCCCGGAGAAGAAATAAATAAAATAAATGATTTGCAAAATGCGATAATGATTGCAGAAAATTTACTTACATCAAAAGGATTTAAACAAAATATAATATTTGTAAATGGAGAAAGCATTAATATTATAATAGGAAAAGAAGAACTAGGACAAGATGAAGTTGCGCAAATTCAAAATATAGTTTCAAGAGAGCTAAAGGCTAACTTAGAAAACATACATATTCAAACAAAATAAAGCTTGACAAATTCCTCTAAATTAATATAGAATTAGTATAAATAGTTTCTAAAAAGGGGATTTATATGGAAAATTATAAGAGCTTCGGTGCTTATCTGAAAGCCTTGAGAGCTGAAAAAGCATTAACTGTTGAAGAAATAGCAGAAAAGATGAAAATAAAAATAGAGACTGTAAAAAAATGGGAAAGAAATTTAGAAATTCCAACATTAGATGATATGTATAAATTATCAGAGTTATATCAAGTTCCATGTGAACACCTTTTAAGATTAAAAGATGATTTGTTTAAACCAAATAATAAAACAGTGAAAGTTGTAGCAAAAATTTGTCGGTATTCCAATTTATATGTATTTAATTGGATGGAAAGTCCTTTTACGGTTTAGCAGTAATAGGGGCTTTTGGTTATATGATGTATGCAAGACATAATATAAATAACACAAATATGGTTAATAATGCAAAAGATTTTGGAAACAAATTTCAAACTTTTATACAAGAGAAATAAACTTTTTTATTATGTTTTTAATATAATATATAAATAAGCTTTACCCCACAATTGCGAGGAAAAGCTCTATACTATAAAACATAAGGTGAACATAATATGCTAATGGTAAAAAAATTTGGAGGAACATCCGTTGCAGACAAAGAAAAGATTTTCAATGTGGCAAATAGATGCATTGAAGACTACAAGAAAGGAAATAAGATAGTAGTAGTATTATCTGCAATGGGAAAACACACTGATGAGCTTATTTCACTTGCAAATGAAATAAGCATTAATGTACCAAAGAGGGAGATGGATATGCTATTTACTGTTGGAGAACAGATAACAGTTTCTTTAATGGCAATGGCATTTGACAAACTTGGAATCCCTGCAGTATCGCTAAATGCGTTCCAAGTTAGGATGTTAACAAATGCAAACTATGGAGATGCAGAAATTATTAAAATTGAGACAGAAAGAATTCAGGCAGAACTTTCTAAAAATAAAATTGTTATAGTCACAGGTTTTCAAGGGATAGATGAAAATAATAATTATACAACACTTGGAAGAGGTGGTTCTGATACAACAGCAGTAGCACTTGCATCCTATTTAAATGCGGATTCGTGTGAAATCTATACAGATGTGGATGGAGTATATACAGCAGATCCTAGAATTGTAAATGATGCAATAAAGCTTGAAAACATTTCATATGATGAAATGCTAGAACTTGCTAATTTAGGAGCAGGTGTTTTACACAATAAATGCGTAAAACTTGCAAAGGCAAATAATATAAAATTAGTTGTTAGATCAAGTATGTCTAACTTAGAGCGGAACAGTTGTATCTGATTTTTATAATAAGACGTGTATTCTTCCTAAAGTTACAGGTATTACATCAAATAAAAATGTTGTATCAATTGTTGGAAAAGACATTGATTTAGAAACAGAAAATAAAGTTATCAAAATTTTAAATATAAATAATCTAAAGTTTAATAACTTAGATAGAACAAAAATGCAAATTTCTGTTACAGTAAATGAGCAAGATGTTGAAAATGCTATTTGCTGTATGCATGATTTGTTTTTTAAAAAACAGGAGGCGGTATGCCTATGAAAGAAGAAAGGAAATATAAACTTGCACTAGTTGGTGCGACTGGTGTTGTTGGAAGAATGGCAAGGGAGGTTTTAGAAGAAAAGAAACTCCCAATTTCAGAATATGTGTTTTTCTCATCACATAAATCAGCAGGAAAAAAGATTGAATTTATGGGAAAGGAATATACTGTAAGAGAATTGAAGGAAGACTCTTTTGATGAAGGATTTAATTATGCAATCTTTTCAGCAGGAGGAGAAACCTCAAAGAAATTTGCAGTAATTGCAAAAGAAAAGGGATGTGTCGTTGTAGATAATAGCAGTGCTTGGAGAATGGATAAGGAAGTTCCTTTAGTTGTTCCAGAAGTAAATAGTGTGGAAATAGAGAAAAATAAGGGGATAATTGCAAATCCGAATTGTTCTACAATTCAAGCAGTTGTACCTCTAAAAGTGCTTGATGATAAATATAAAATAAAAAGAGTTGTTTATTCAACTTATCAGGCAGTATCTGGAGCAGGTCTTAAAGGAATTCAAGACTTAGAAGAGGGAGAAGATGAAGGATATACTCTTCAAAAGTTTGCTCATCCAATTATAAACAACTGCTTACCGCATATTGACGTATTTTTGGATAATGGATATACAAAAGAAGAAGAAAAAATGATAAATGAAACAAGAAAAATTCTAAATAGACCAGAACTTCCAGTTACAGCAACGACAGTAAGGGTTCCAGTTTTAAATTCTCATAGTGAGTCTATAAATGTTGAATTTGAAAATGAATTTGATATAGATGAATTGAAGGAAACTTTGAAAAATGCTAAAGGAATTATTGTAGAAGATGACCCAAAAAATAATGAATATCCAATTGCAACAGAGGCTTCTGGGCATGATGAAGTATATGTTGGAAGAATAAGAAGAGATTTTAGTGTGCAAAATGGAGTTAATTTGTGGGTTGTTGCAGATAATTTAAGAAAAGGGGCAGCAAGTAACGCAATTCAAATAGTCGAAGAAATGATTAAACTTGACAAAAAGGAAAAATAAAGATAAAATAAAAATTAAGTAATCTGAATAGTCGCGTATACATTTTGTATATGAGGAAAGTCCGGGCTCCATAGAGCAAGGGTGCTAGATAACGTCTAGTGGGGGTAACCCTAAGGAAAGTGCAACAGAAAATAAACGCCAGTCTAGTTTCTAGACTGGTAAGTGTGAAAAGGCGAGGTAAGAGCTCACCGCCTATATGGTGACATATGGGGGCAGTGTAAACCCTACCCGGAGCAACACAAGATGAGGACATAAGGTGGCTCGCCAGTTCCTTAAAACAAGTGGCTAGAGATATGTAGTGATACATATTCGAGATAAATGACTATTTTAAATGACAGAACCCGGCTTACAGGATTACTTTTTTAGAAGTTAGAAATTAGAAGTTAAGGCTTTTAAATTCTAACTTTTTTTATATTCTAGGAAAGTACGCATGTAGAGTGTAATTGACGTAGAAGATAATTATGCGAAACTTAGATTTTCTTAGCGAAGGATAAGCTTAGAAAATATTGGTTCCGCTTTTTTATATTTATAATTTACATAAATTGACTTTTCTTTAGGAATTTGATATAATAAAAATGTAGCAAGAGTGCTGATTTGAAGCTACTTTGCATGCCGACTATTTGTAGGGGTGCAAGAAAAGAAGTTCTTATTTATGCCCAAATGAGAGCTTGAAACTTACGAAAGAAGGATAAAAAAGCATGGAAAACAAGATGAAGCTTAGGCTTGAGTGTATTCCCGCAAGTGTGGATGTCGCAGGTACTATGGTTGCGACTTTTGCTTCACTTAATTCTCAGAGTGAAGTGGAAATCCTAGACATCAAAAACGCAGTACAAGAAGCTGTTTCGAACTGTGTTGATCATGCATACGGAGATTTTTCCGTAGATAACGTGATCGATGTTAGTGTGGCCTTAAAAGACCAGGGGATTATTATTTCCGTTCGTGATAGCGGATGTGGCATTCAAAGCGTAAAAAGGGCAAGACAGCCTTTATTTACTACTCGGCCAGACAGAAATAAAGGGATGGGCTTTACTGTAATGGAGACATTTATGGATGAAGTCAAGGTCTCGACTAAGTGTGGCAAGGGCACGACAGTTACTTTGAAAAGGAGAATGATAAGCACGTAAATTACCATAAACTCAAGGTTGGGGCATACACCTTGGGATTTTTATTTTATTATATTTTCTATGTCACTTGGGAGTTTTGCCATTAGATTTAGCTTTACTTTAGTGATTGGGTGTGTAAAGCTTATTTTGTAGCTGTGGAGGGCTTGCCTAGAAATTAGAGGAGAAGAGCTTCCATAAAGTGTGTCTCCTAAAATAGGGTGGCCTATATACTTTGAATGAACTCTAATTTGATGTGTTCTTCCAGTTTCAAGTACGAAATGAACTAAACTCATATTATTTTCAGATTTAATTACATCAAAATGTGTAATTGAAACTTGACCGTTTTCGCTTATACATCTTTCAATAATACTACCTTCTTTCCTTGAAATTCTGGCACTTATAGTTCCTGATTTGTTTTCTAGCGTACCGCTCTAAAATCCCAATATATTCTTTTTTAAAAGTATTATCTTTCATTTGCAAACTTAACATTTCTTGAACATATTCGTTTTTTGCAAAAATAACAATTCCAGAAGTATCTTTATCAAGCCTGTTAACAATTCTAATTTTCCTATTAATACCGTAGTTTGTCAAAATAGTATTTAACACCATTAGAAAGAGTATCATCAAAATGCCTCATAGAAGGGTGTACAGGAATTTTAGCTGATTTATTTAAGATAAGCATATAGTCATCTTCATATATAGTGTCAAGAGGCATTTTAGTGCTTGCAATGTTTTCAGATTTTTCAAAAAATGACAAATCCGCTTCAACAATATCTTCAAGAGAAAGTACTTCATTTCCAGTTGATATTTTTCCGATTAAGAAAAATATGATTATTATTCCTAAGTTTCAAAAAAAGCCTACCAGAAACTTTAAATTCACTTTTCAAGACATCTTTTACATTAAAATACTTATTATCTATAACGCAATATTTTAAGTCCATAAATTCCACCTTTTCCGCTTCCAAAACAAAATATTAAATAATTATATCATAAATCCTTTATTTTTGCTAAACAATATGATAAAATAAATACATAAAAAATGCGAGTGTGCTGGAACTGGCAGACAGGCACGTTTGAGGGGCGTGTGCACAAAGTGTGTGTGGGTTCAAGTCCCATCACTCGCACCAACGACGTTTCTGTTCGAACTTTTTAAAAGTCTCAATATAACTTAATTTCAAGAGTATAAAAATCAAAGTTAGATAAAATTTTAGATTTATAAAGATATCCTATATGAGGAGTGAATAGGTGTGAAAGTATTATATGTATCAGATTTAGATGGAACATTGCTTAATATGGATGGAAGATTAGATGAAGAAGCAATTAAAGAATTAAATAGACTTATAGGAATTGGTATAAATTTTACGGTTTCAACTGGAAGGGGAGAGTCAGCAAGAAGAATTTTGAAAGATATAAATTTTAAACTTCCAATTATGTTATTAAATGGTTCTATAAATTATGATTTCGCAAGCAAAAAATATATAAATGAGAAAGTAATTGAAAAATCTAAAGTACAAGAAGTCATAAACATTATAAAGGAATGTGGTTCAAAAGATATTGAAGTGCAGGTGCTTGAAGGAAATGAAATACAACGTCTGAATGCTAATGAATGGAATGAAAATAAGAAGTGTATTTCATTAAATGTTTTGCTTTCAGAAAAACAAATGAAAAAATTGATAAAAGTACTTGAAAAAGTAGATGGAATAAGTTATTACATAAATAAGAAAGTATATGCTGAAAATGAATGGTTTTGTGATATTGTTCCAAAAGGGATTTCAAAGGGAAGCGGAGTACTAGAGTTTAAGAAAAAATATGGATTCGATAAGATTATAGCTTTTGGAGACAGCGGAAATGATTTGCCACTTGCAGAAGTCGCAGATGAATTTTATGCAGTTGAAAATGCACAAGATATAGTTAAACAAAAAGCAACTGCAGTGATAGGAAGTTGTTTCAATAATGGAGTTATAAAGTTTATTTGCAAATAATATTTTTTTACTTGCATTTTTATTTTAAATTAGATATAATTATAAAGTATGTAAAATAAAAAGAGGAGGAAAAAACATTATGACAAGTGATGAAGATTATTCAAAAAAAGTCACAAGATTACTTTTGCTTTGCATTTTAGGAAGCATTTTGGGTGTTGTTGGAATATTGCTTGCAGATGCAAATGGATTTGAAGAACTTAAAATGATAATGGTTGGAGTAGATGGAGTGATTTTTGCAGTATTGCTAATTTTATCTTATATCTTTTCTAAAAAGAAAGTATTGGCAGGACCAATTTTAGGTATTATTTTAGGCGCTTGGGATATTTTACATCTTTCTGTATATGGAATTATAGTAGGTATATACATAATCATTCATTGTGTTTCAATGTGCAAAGATATAAGTGCATTTAAAAAAAGCAAAAATTAAATAGAAAGTGCCACCTATTAATAAAGATAGGTGGTTTTCTGTAAAATTAAAATAAAGCCCTTGTTTTTTGGCGAATTTTGCTGTATAATATATCTATTAAATCTTAAGGGGGAATTTTATGTCATTTATAGAAAAAATTAAAGCACAAGCAAAAAATGATATAAAAACTATTGTGCTTCCAGAAGCTGAAGATATAAGGACTCTAGAAGCAACAGATATAGTTTTGAAAGAAGGATATGCAAATATAATTCTAATTGGAAATAAAGAGAAAATTTTAGAAAATGCAAAATCTAAAGGAGTAAATATAGAAAATGCAGAAATTATAGAACCTAGTACTTCTTCGGAGTATGAAGAATATGCAAATAAACTTTATGAACTTAGAAAAGAAAAAGGAATGACAGAAGAAAAAGCAAGAGAGTTATGCTTAGATCCTGTTTATTTTGGAATGATGATGGTAAAATGCGAAAAAGCAGATGGATTAGTTTCAGGAGCTTGCCATTCAACAGCTGACACATTAAGACCAGCACTTCAAATATTAAAAACAGCACCAGGCACAAAACTAGTATCTTGCTTTTTTGTAATGTGCATTCCTAATTCAGAATATGGAGAAAATGGAACTTTTGTCTTTGCTGATAGTGGATTAAATGCTAATCCTACAGCAGAGGAATTATCAGAAATTGCAATATCTTCTAGTAAAAGTTTTGAAGAATTAGTTGGAAAGAAATCACAAGTTGCAATGCTTTCTTATTCCACATATGGAAGTGCAAAATCAGAAATGATAGATAAAGTAGTAGAAGCAACTAAATTAGTTAGAGAAAAAGCACCAGAAATTGCAGTAGATGGAGAATTACAACTTGATGCTGCAATTGTGCCAGAAATTGCAAAATCAAAAGCACCAGGTAGTAAAGTTGCAGGAAAAGCAAATACATTAATATTTCCCGACTTAAATACAGGAAATATATCATATAAACTAGTACAAAGACTTGCAAAAGCTGAAGCATATGGACCTTTATGTCAAGGTATTTCAAAACCAGTAAATGACTTGTCACGTGGTGCTTCGGCAAGTGACATTGCAGGAGTTGTTGCAATAACTGCTGTTCAAGCTCAAAGTTTTAAAAAATAAAAAGAAAGGAAACACAATTTATGAAAATTTTGGTTTTAAACTCTGGTAGTTCGTCATTAAAATATCAATTAATTGATATGTCAACAGAAAAAGTAATTGCAAAAGGTAATTTTGAAAGAATAGGGCAAGATAATTCATTTCTAACACATAAAATAGGAGAAGATAAGCATATTATTGAACATAGTGTAAAAAACCATGAGGAAGCAATTAAAGTGGTTTTAGAACAACTCATAGAAACAGATTATGCAGTAATAAAAGATTTGAATGAAATTGATGCAGTAGGACATAGAATTGTACATGGAGGAGAACACTTTACCAAATCTGTAATTGTGGATGATAATGTAATTGAGGAAATAAAAAAAGCAACAGCTCTGGCACCTTTACATAATAAAGCGGCAGTTGCAGGAATAGAGGCCTGTAGGCACTTAATGCCAGGCAAACCTATGGTAACTGTGTTTGATACAGCATTTCATCAAACAATGCCTGAAAAAGCATATATTTATGCAATTCCTTATGAATATTACAAAAAATACGGAATTCGTAGATATGGTGCTCATGGTACTTCTCATAGATTTGTTTCAGAAAGAGCTATTGAGCTTATGGGTGGAAAAAAAGAAGGTACAAAGGTTGTAACTTGCCATTTAGGACAGGGTGCAAGTATAGCAGCTATAAAGGATGGAAAATGCGTAGAAACAAGTATGGGATTAACACCTCTTGCAGGTATTCCTATGGGAACTAGGTCTGGAGATATCGACCCAGCAATTATAAAGTTTATAATGGATAAGGAAAATATATCAATAGAAGAAATTGACACAATATTAAATAAAAAATCTGGTGTTTTTGGAATCTCTGGAGTAAGTCCAGATTCAAGAGATATCGAGGCAGCAGCAGCAGAGCGGACATGAAAGAGCAAAGCTTGCACTTGATATTCAAAATTATGCTATAGCTCAACATATTGCTAAATATGCAGTTTCGATGCAAGGAATAGATGCAATTGTATTTACTGCTGGAATTGGTGAAAATGAAAAAAATACAAGAAAAGCAGTTTGTGATTATTTAGCATATATGGGCATAAAAATTGATGATGAACTAAATACATCAAGAGGAAAAGAAGTTGAACTTTCAACTAAAGAATCTTCTATAAAAGTATTTGTAATTCCAACGAATGAAGAATTAGTTATTGCAAAAGATACAATGGAATTAGTGTTTTAAGAAAGGAGAATAAAAAATGGCAAAAGTACTAAGTGATATATCAAGAACATTTAACGAATTTTTATTATTACCAAATTTAACAACAGAAGAATGTATACCTATTAATGTAAATTTAAAAACACCACTTGTAAAGTTTAAAAAAGGAGAAGAACCCAAGTATTCAGCAAATATTCCAATGGTTTCTGCTATAATGCAATCAGTTTCTGGTGAGAAAATGGGAGTAGCACTTGCTCGTGAAGGAGGTCTTGCTTTTATATATGGAGCACAAACAATTGAATCACAGGCTCAAATGGTTTATCGTGTAAAAAAACATAAGGCAGGTTTTGTAATAAGTGATTCAAATGTAAAATCTGGAACACCTCTAAGAGAAGTAATGGCTTTATCTAAGAAAACAGGGCATTCAACAGTCATCGTAACAGATGATGGGTCTCCAAATGGAAAATTTTTAGGAATAGTTACAGATAAGGATTATAGACCTTCTAAAGATAATTTAGATGCTCCAATAGATGATTATATGACAAAAGCAGAAGATACCATTTCTGCCAAAAAAGGCATAACACTTTCAGAAGCAAATGATATAATATGGAATAATAAAATAAATTGTTTGCCAATTCTTACAGAAGAAGGAAACTTGAAGTATTTGGTATTTAGAAGAGACTATGAAGAAAGAAAAAATAATCCAAATTCACTTTTAGATAGTGATAAAAGGTATATAGTAGGTGCTGGAATAAATACAAGAGACTATGAAGAGAGAATACCTGCACTTGTTGATGCAGGAGTAGATATTTTGTGTATGGATTCTTCTGACGGATATTCTATTTGGCAAAAGAGAACAATTGAGTTTGTAAGAGCAAAATATGGAGAAGAGGTAAAAATTGGTGCTGGAAATGTAGTTGATAGAGAAGGATTTAGATATTTAGCAGAAGCTGGTGCTGATTTTATAAAAGTTGGAGTCGGAGGAGGCTCAATTTGCATAACAAGAGAAACAAAAGGAATAGGACGTGGACAAGCAAGTGCTTTGATAGATGTTGTTAATGAAAGAGATAAATATTTTGAAGAAACTGGTGTATATATTCCAATTTGTTCAGATGGTGGTATTGTACATGATCATCATATAACTATTGCATTAGCACTTGGCGCCGATTTTGTAATGATGGGAAGATATTTTGCAAGGTTTGATGAGAGTCCTACAAAAGTGCTTAAAATTGGAAATAACTATGTTAAAGAGTATTGGGGAGAGGGCTCAAATAGAGCTAAAAACTGGCAAAGATATGACCTTGGAGGAGATAAGGATAAACTTTCTTTTGAAGAAGGAGTAGATTCATATATTCCATATGCTGGACCTTTAAAAGATACTCTTGATGTAACAATTTTAAAAATCAAATCTACCATGTGCAATTGTGGAGCAATTACTATTCCAGAATTACATGAAAAAGCAAGATTAACACTTGTGTCTGATGTAAGTATTTCAGAAGGAAAAGCACATGATGTTATATTGAAGGAGATTGATAATTCATATCAAAATTAAAGCATAAAATTTAGAAATTATAATACCCCTAGATTACTCTAAATCTAGGGGCCAATTTTATTCCCATTCAATTGTTGCAGGTGGTTTTGAGGTTATATCGTAAACTATTCTATTTATGTATTTTATTTCATTTACTATTCTTGTTGACACTTTTTCTAGTATTTCATATGGAATTTTTGCCCATACCGCAGTCATAAAGTCAGATGTTTCTACAGCTCTTAGCGCTAAGGTATAGTCGTATGTTCTTCCGGTCTCCCATTACACCAACTGATTTTAAGTTTGTTAATACTGCAAAATATTGATTTAATGTTTTATCAAGACCAGATTTTGATATTTCATCTCTAAAGATAAAATCTGCTTCTTTTAAAATATCTAATTTTTCTTTTGTTATTTCCCCTATAATTCTTATTGCAAGTCCTGGTCCAGGGAATGGTTGTCTATATACTAGTTTTTCAGGAATGCCAAGCTCTAAACCAGTTTTCCTTACTTCGTCTTTGAATAAGTCTCTAAGAGGTTCTATTATCTCTTCAAAGTCAACATAGTCAGGAAGACCGCCGACATTGTGATGACTCTTGATTGTTTGTCCTTTTCCGAACACCACTTTCTATTACATCTGGATAGATTGTTCCCTGTACTAAGAAATCTACTTTACCGATTTTTTTAGCTTCTTCTTCAAAAACCCTAATAAATTCTTCTCCTATAATTTTTCTTTTCTTTTCTGGGTCTGTTACGCCATTTAGTTTTGATAAAAATCTATCTTTTGCATCCACTCTTATAAGGTTTATATCATATTGCTCTCTAAAGATTTTTTCTACTTCATCCCCTTCATTTTTACGAAGCAAACCATGATCTACAAAAATACATGTTAAATTTTTTCCAATTGCTTTATTTAGAAGAACAGCAGCAACAGAAGAATCAACTCCACCAGATAAAGCACATAATGCTTTTTTATCTCCGATTTTTTCTTTTAAAAATTTAACTGATTCTTCTACGAAAGAAGACATTTTCCAATCACCAGAGCAACCACAAACATTATATAGAAAGTTATGTATAATTTTAGTTCCATCATTTGTATCATTTACCTCAGGGTGAAATTGAATACCATATATTTTTCTGTTTTCGTTTGCCATTCCAGCATTTGGGCAAGATTCAGTACTTGCTATATTTTTAAATCCTTCTGGAAGAGTTAATACATGATCAGAGTGAGTCATTAAACATACATTTGAATTATTAAATTCTTTGAAAATTGGCGAGGTATTATTTAATTTTACATCTGTTTTACAGTATTCTCGTTTATCTGCTTCTTCTACAACTCCTCCTAAAAGATGAGTTATAAGTTGCATACCATAACAAATACCTAGTATAGGAATTCCAAGTTCTAGAATTTCTTTATTTATACTAGGTGCATTTTTTTCATATACACTTGAAGGACTTCCTGTAAAAATTATTCCTTTTGGTGAAATTTCTTTTATTTTATCTATATCTATGTCGTAAGGAACTATTTCAGAATACACATTGCATTCTCTGACACGCCTTGCGATTAGCTGATTGTATTGTCCGTGAAAATCTAATATAAGTATTTTTTCATTTTCTTTCATATTTAATACCTCCAAAATTTAATTGTTTATAATTATATCACATTTTTCAATAGTATGCAAACTTTTACTTAAAATAAAGTCGCAAAATTTACATAATTTCATAAAATATATGGAGCAAGAAAAGGAGGGCATTTAACTTGAAAATTAAAGGGAAAAGAATTGCATTTTGCTTAACAGGCGTTTTTTATGCCTTCAGACATACAATTAATGAAATTAAAAATCTAGTAAAAGAAGGTGGAGAAGTAATCCCAATAATGTCTTTAGATGATTATGAGTTTTCTGATAAATCTGGAGAACTTTTTGATTTTGTTCAAGAAATAGAAGAAATTTGTATGAAAAAGGTTATATGTGATATCAGTGAATCCGAAATTGTGCAAGCAGATATAGTATGTATTGCTCCATGCTCACGGAAGCAGTATTTTTAAACTTGCAAACAATATATATGATACAGCAGTGCTTAGTGTAGTTAAAGCAAATTTATTGCATGATAAATCAGTTCTCATACGGAATAACTGCAAAAGATGCACTTAGCAAAAATGCAGAGAATATCGGAAGATTGTTAAATAGTAAAAATATTTTTTTTATTCCTTTTTCACAAAGTAATCCTTTAACTAAGCCTAAAAATTTATCTTTTATTCCGAAATATATACCAAAAGCGATAGAGTATGCATTAGATAAGGAACAAATACAGCCTTTGATATTATAGAAGTATAAATGCAAACATTTTTTCATTTTTTATTAAAAAAAGTATTGACAATAAACTTTTGTTCGTATATAATTATTTTAAATTAACAAATATACGTTCGGTAAAAAGGAGAAATGATTATGATAATTAAAAATAAGAAAAAATTTGTAAGAGCAATAATTTTAATGGTAAGCATAGTTGTGGGAATAAATCTATTAATTTCTACTAATGCATTTTCTCATCAAGAAATAAAATATAAAACAGTTTCAGTAATTCAAGGAGATACTTTGTGGGATATTGCTGAGAAAGAACAAAGGAGTAATAGCTATTATAAAGGGCAAGATGTAAGAGATATTATAGAGAATATAAAATCGATAAATAAATTAAATAATGCTAATTTAAAATCTGGTCAAACATTAGAGATTGCTACATATTAGAGAAAAATACTTGAAAACAATATATATTTTTGCTATAATTATATTATCAGCTAGAGTAGCTTTTGCAAAAAAACTCCGCAAAAAGCAATTAGCATAACTTAGCTAAAAAATTTGTAAAGGAGTGTAGCAGTAGTGAAATTTCTGTCAGTAGACGAGTATAAACCCGTTATGTTGGAAATTATCAGTGTTAAGGACGAGGAGGGGAAAGGCACTTGTGTGAATGTGTATTTTGGCTTTATGTCCAATAAGCACATTTATGCTTGCCTTCCCGAAGATATCCAGCCCTCGGATGATTTCCCTAAGTACATCCGAGTGAAGAGAGGAAAAACAGAGTGCTCTGACAAAAGGCATTATTTCCCTAATAATGGTAATTATGCTATTGTTCGAGGATTTGAGTTTCCTGAAGGAACAAATTTCAGTGAAGACAAGCATGTTTCTGAGCTTGATGTGAATGATCCCGCAATCTATATCATCAAGCAAATTTGGAATACTGAGTTCAGGCTCTTCTGCACACCTATATCTACTGCGAGCTGATAAAATCAGCATCCCCTGAAGTTTGAACATTTTGTTCAGCTTTCAGGGGAAATAAATTATATATTTTTGTTTTCGCCAGACAAAGGATTTCTTTCAACTGCATCTCTAACTTGTGCATTTGCAACATGTGTATAAAGTTCTGTTGTAGATATACTTTTATGACCAAGTAATTCTTGCAAAGCTCTTATATCAACATTTCCATGCTGATACATTAAGGTTGCAGCAGTATGCCTTAATTTATGTGTAGAATATTTAGTAGTGTCTAATCCAGCTTTCCTTAGCTCTTTTTCTACAACATATTGTACAGTCCTTCTACTAATTCTTTCAAGCCTTTCACTTAAAAATAATGCGTCCTCATCTTTTTCTTTTATTTTATCTTTAGGAGGTCTTACAGCCATATATTTGTTTAGAGCTTCCATGCAAGCTTTATTAAGGTATATAGTTCTTTCTTTGTTTCCTTTACCTATAACAGTCATTTTTGCATCATCAAACTTGATATCTTTTAGATTAATTGAAACAAGTTCAGACAAACGCATTCCACAATTTAAGAATAAAGTCATAATTGCAAAATCTCTTTCAACATTTCTAGCATTTTCATTTGGTGCAGGCATTTCTGATACTTTAAGTAATTCCTTACTTTCTTCAAGAGTTAAGTATTTAGGCTGTCTTCTATCAAGCTTGGGGTTTTCTAAATTTTGAGCAGGGTTTATTTCAAGACCATAATTGTTGTTAGTAGTAACATATGAGAAGAAAACTCTTATAGTAGAAGCTTTTCTTGCAAGAGTTGCAGGTTTACTGTTATATTCAGATTTTAAATAGTAAAGATATGAATGTATGTCTTCAAGTGTAATTTGCTTTAAAAAGGAAATATCAAGTGAATTTATATTAGTATTTTTGATATTTTCTTCAGAAGATATGCCTAAATGATTAGACATAAATTTAAAAAAGTTAGAGAGGTCATAATTATACTCTTTTACACTATTTTGAGATTTATTTAATATAACTGTTGAATATTGCAAAAATGAGTTTAAAAATTCTGGATTTTCTTTATTACCTATCATTATTATCTCTCCTTTAATATGTTAATTATAATAAAAGCTAATAAATTTGTCAATTAAAAAAACAATTAACTTCTTAGCATTATATTTTTCTTATATGTTTACAAAATACTATATTAGGTATATAATAAAATTCATAAATTTGAATAAAGAAAGGAATGATAAATTTTTATGAAAGAAATAGTTTTAAATGTAAAAGGTATGATGTGTGGAGGATGTGAAAATAGAGTAAAAAAATCACTTGAAGATATTGAAGGAATAGAGAGTGTAAAAGCTGATCATAAAACAGGAAAGGTGGTTATAATGTTAAATAAATTTGTATTAGAAGAAACTATAAAAGAAACTCTTGAAGATATAGGGTATGAAGTAATATAGGAGAATAAAAGTTATGAAAAAAATTGTTTTATCCATTGATGGAATGACATGTTCAGCTTGTTCAAATGGATTAGAAAAGTACTTAAATAAACAAGAGGGAATTAGTAATGCTTCAGTAAATCTTATAATGGCAAATGCCATTATAGAATACGACGAAACAAAATTAAATGTACAAAAAATCGAAGAATTTGTGAAAAAAGCAGGCTTTAAGAGTTTAGGTGAATTTAAGGAAATAAAAACTAATAAAAAAAGTAAAAAGGAAAAAATAAAGTTTATTATATTCACATTTCTTGCACTTCTTTTGATGTATATTTCTATGGGGCATATGATAAATTTACCTGCAATTCCTTTTCTTGATCCTCATGACTTTACCTATAATTATATGATTTCTTTGTTTGTCTTAACTATATCTTTTATAGTTTATGGATTTGATATATTAAAGAATGGTTATAAAAATTTAATTCATAAAACACCTAATATGGACACATTAGTTGGAATAGGAGTAGTTACAAGTTTTCTATATAGTCTATATAATATGTACTTAGTATTTAATGGAAATACACATTTAGTTATGAATTTATATTTTGAATCTTCAAGTATAATTATATATTTTATAAAGTTTGGAAGATATATAGATGGATTAAGTAAAGATAAAACAAAAGAAGCAATACAAAAATTAGTTAAAATAACACCAAATACAGCTGTAATAAAAATTGATGGAAAATTAAAGAAAGTAACATTAGACGAAATTCATAAAGGAGATATTGTAGTTTGTAAAGCAGGGGAAAAGATAGCAGTAGATGGAGAAGTTTTAGAAGGGAAAGCTCATCTCGATGAATCGTTTATAACAGGAGAAAGCAAACCACAAACAAAAGAAAAAGGAAGTAAGGTAATTGCTGGAAGCTTAAATTATGATGGATATATTGAATATAAGGCAGAGAAGATTGGAAAAGAATCTACTGTATCTGAAATTGTGAAACTTGTTATTAATGCAAGTAATACCAAAGCACCAATTGCGAAAGTTGCTGATACTGTTTCAGGATATTTTGTACCAATTGTAATTGGTTTAGCAATATTAACATTTATAGCTTATCTGATTGTTGGGCAAAGTTTTGAAGTAGCTATAACTACATTTGTAACTATTTTAGTTATAGCTTGTCCTTGCAGTTTAGGTCTTGCAACACCTCTTGCAATAATAGTAAGTGAAGGATTGTGTGCTAGTAATGGTATATTGATTAAGAAAAGCGAAATATTAGAAAATGCAGGAAAAACAAATGTAGTTGTTTTTGATAAAACAGGAACTCTAACTTATGGTAAACTGAAAATATCAGAAGTCAAGAATTATAGTGATATTACTGATGAGAAACTGTTACAAATAGTAGGAAGTATAGAAAGCAAAACAGTACATCCTATAGGAAAAGCCTTTATTGATTACTTGGAAGATAATAAAATCTTAAAATTGGAAGTTAAAGAATTTGGAAATGTTTCTGGATATGGAATTATAGGAAGGGTAGATAACAAAAGAGTTATTATTGGAAATTCTAAAATACTTGAGAGCTATAATATTGAGAATTTACATAAGCAAGATGAAAAAAATCTTGCAAGTAAAGGGAATAGTATAGTGTATGTGGTACAAGATGAAAAAATAATGGCTTTAATAGGCGTAAATGATATTGTTAGAGATGAAGCAAAAGAAGTGATAAATAATTTGCATAATATGAAAATTGAAACAGTAATGCTTACAGGAGATAATGATGAAACAGCTCAGAAAATAGCAAATGAACTTGGAATAAAAAAAGTAATATCAAATGTACTTCCAAGAGAAAAGTCAAATACAATTAGGCAATTTAAAGAAGAAAATAAGTTTGTAATGATGTGTGGAGATGGAATAAATGATAGTCCAGCTTTGGCAAATTCTGATATTGGAGTGAGTGTAAATAGTGGAACTGATATAGCCATGGATTCATCTGATGTAATACTTACTAAAAATGATTTAGGGTGTATAGTTAGATTAATCAATATAAGTAAAAAAACATTAAAAAATATTAAACAAAACTTATTTTGGGCATTTTTTTATAATTGTTTAATGATACCTGTTGCTTGTGGAATCTTAAAGCCATTTGGCATTTCCATAAATCCAATGATTGCGAGTTTAGCTATGGTATTAAGCAGTATAACAGTAATAATTAATACTTTGAGACTCAAAAAGATAGATAAGTAAGAAATATTTGTTTAAATATATCTTTAAATGCTAGTACAAAATCTAACATTTGAAGGTATATTTTTATAAAATTATTAAAATACAACATTGCACAAAATCAAAGTTTTGTGCAAAAACTCATATTCCCAAAATATTTGGACTGCCTATACCAGGTGTCCGTCTAATTTTTGCTATATCTACATTATTTGACCTTCTTATTCCAACAACAAACTATATGTCTATTTTTTTAAAATGCCTTAAAACCAATTAAAATCAATGATGTTATACTATTTATATAAAAATATATGTAATTTTTATTTTAAGTAATTTAATTACAAATTAACTTGTTGATTTCAATATAAAATGTCTTAAAAACGATTTTAGAAAGTCTAGCAATCAAAATATTTTTATAGTAGTATAATAGTAATTTATAAATATTTATAGAAGTATTAAATGAATTTGTTAAAAAAATAATTATAAAATTTATAAATTAAACTTTGCACAAAATTATTTTAATTTTAAATTAATGAAAAATTTTATACTAAATTTAATATTTTAATTTTTAGGATATACAATTTTTAACATAGGTATATACCTCCTAACTGAGGTTGAGATAATATTCTACTCACCTCCCCGTGTTCTGTAGTGTATTTATATATTCTAGGAGATAATTATACTATGTTATGGAAACTAAATAAAGAAAATTAAAATAGTCGCATTTTTCATGGCACTTTGTGCCGGAGCGAAGCGACGGAATGGAGGTTTATATGGATAATACTATTATAGTATTTAGAGATTATGGAGATATAAAATTCGATATAAAATCTATTATGGATAAGAAAAAAATTACTGTCAGTCAAATAGTTAAGAAAACAGGTTTACACCATCAGGTAATTAAACGATACTATAATGGAACTGTTGAAAGATTCGACAAAGATGTATTATCAAAATTATGTTTTGTTATTGGTTGTGACTTAAAAGATATTATGAGCTATGAAAAGCCTAAAAAATAGTTCTTTATTTTAGAAAATTGATGAATAGATTTTTCCCTATTCATTAATATTATAAATTTTTTTCTAAAACATTTATAATATTGTAATATTGATTTCTTTTATTATTCATATCATAATTCTTAATGCTGCAACTTAGTATTTATATTTTTCTAATAATCTTTGTGCTAATAATGTTTTCTTATATTTTAATATATTATTCAGTTTTTATATAGCTGTAAACTATAATTTCAATGCAAAAATATAGCTTACACTAATTTCATTTTTTCTGCAATCTTGTCTATACTATTATTGAGGTGGAATAATGGATAATACTACAAATAATAATACTGGCAATATCATATTAGGTCAAAATGTCAAAAACATTCGACTAGGTCTTAATTTGACACAAGAAAAATTTGCTGAACAACTAAATCTTAATTCACAATTCATTTCTCAAATTGAAACAGGTAGAGTTGGAATAAGCATAGATAATGCAATTAATATTTGTAATCTTGCAAATTGTTCACCTACAGTTTTATTTAAAGACCTAGTTAATTCTAGTTCTTCTAATATGATTGATAACTACGAACTTTTAAATGAAAGAGATAAGTCCGTAGTAAATCAAATGATTGTTTATTTATTAAATACTAAATAATTATATTCACTAACACTATATTGCAGTATATTGTTAGTGTTTTTTATATTATATCTAAAATCGCTCCTTTCTATTTATTTTTTTATTTAATGCAAAAACTCGAGGATTTTTCGATATTTTATATGAAATTTGTAATAAAATCAAGTAAAAAATTTGATTTGTAGGTGATTACATTTGAAAAAATATGAAAATAAGAGTAATGTTATTGGAAATTTATTAAAGTTCTTCTTTTATCTTATTCAAGTCATTGCTCACATCTGTAAAAATTACTTTTTTACCCTGTTTTATTAGTCCCATTATCTTATAAAAGTTAGCCTCTAGTTCTCTTGCAACACTATCAATTACTCTAGCTTCAGTTCCATTTATTATATGTACATGGTCTACATATTTTTCTATAGTTGGAAACATATTTTGTAAAAGAAATACTGAATCTTGTCCTAAAAACTGTTTAATTAAAATACTATCACAATTTCCATACTTTTTTATCTTTTTATCTCTTATTTCCTTATATTTTTCCACTTTACTACTCATAGGAATAAACCATAAAATATCTGAATTGTTTTCCTTTACACAAAAATATGTAGGTCTTGCTTTTCCATTTTCATGATTTCTCATAAGTGTTTTATCTTGTACTACTTCAAAATACTCATCTTTTATATGATATACATACCCTTTTTTTATTTCCATTACTCGCTCCATTCTATAAATGAAGCCCCCCTTATATTTCAAAGGGAGGACATATATTTTCATTTGGGATAATTTGTTAGTCGCACCACCCAAGAGCGACACATATTTATCGTTTGGGATAATTTGTTAGTCGCACCACCCAAGAGCGACGTAATATTTTCTTGTTAAGTTAATTATAAAGTATTTTTTGGCTATTGTCAATAACTCAACCTTATTTTTATTATATGCAAAATTTCTTTTATTATTGATAACACTTAATGTATTTCGCTTGATACTTTTTCTTTATGATATTTCATATGTATATAAAATTGTAAATGTATTTAAAATATCAACATTGAAATTTATTTGCTATCTTTCTTTACTTTTGCATTTCTATCCAAATAGTGCATAATAACAGAATTTATATCATTTTCAAACATTTTTTCTACTTCTATTGAAACTATTTTCCCTGTTAAAATTTTCCCTTTTTCTTTAGAAGTCCACTTTTTTTACATTATGTTTTATAGAAATGCTACTAAATTTTTTTACTGTCGTTCCTTTTACTTGAACAGGAATTTTTCCTAAAAGACTTTCTGCTGTTATTTGTTTTGTTTCATACAATTCTATATTTCCATCTAAAGATATTGTTTTATCGTTTTTT
>JAAWDU010000079.1 GCA_022793905.1 Clostridia bacterium | reverse complement strand
TCCTTATTCTCTTGCTTGTGCTATAGCACAAACAAAAGTATAAAGTTCATATGCCTTTATATTTTTATTTTTTCTTATTATTTTTTTACATGCTAAACAGCCTCTAAAGCTACCTGTGTGTGTGTGTGTGTGTGTGTGTGTACAGCGCCAAGGGTTTCAGCTGTTGCTATTTTTCTTTCCTTCATTTCTTTTTTCTTCCTCCTAGTTGCTATTTTTTTGATTGCTTGGTTTTTATGCTATTATTATAATTCATTTTTCATTCATTTGTCAACTGGTTTTTTACTTCCTTTTTGTGTACCAATTTTTACTAGTTCCTTTTACCAATTCTATTTTCTATATATTCTAACACTAAATTTATAAGTTCTTCTGCTGTTTGTATTTGAATAAGAGTATTATCTGAACTCACTATAAAAGCGTCATCATAATCACTATCTTCACGCACTTGATTTGCCCTTGCTATCCTTCTTCCCATACTTTTTGGAAATATTTCTTTACTGACATAATTTTTATTAAAATATGCTATAACATCTTTATGTCTTTTGAAATCAATTGGTTCCATTGCTAAAACACTTCTTATTGCATGAAATATTGCATAATATGCTCTATTGTTTGAAGCCTTGTATATTTTTCCCTATACAATAA
This sequence comes from Clostridia bacterium, assembly GCA_022793905.1. Taxonomy (GTDB): domain Bacteria; phylum Bacillota; class Clostridia; order TANB77; family CAG-508; genus JAAWPK01. Next base: position 2,454 of record JAAWDU010000079.1, on the reverse strand, counting down.
TTTACTCGTTTCTAAGTCTTCTTTTGCTTGTTCTAATCTATGCCAAACTAATTCTTTTGATATTTTACCTTCCATTTAATACTACTCCTTCTTTTGCTACATTCATATAAAAAGGCATTGCTTCTAGCCAATAATTAAATGTGTCAATATTTTTTATTAATACAGACAGTAATACATCATTTTCTAGTTGAATATCATAGGCAAAATCCCATATTTTTTCTCCATATTCTATTATTTCTTCGTCTGTTAAATCTGTTAAAATCATTATATCAATATCTGAGCTTTTGTTAAAATCTCCCCTTGCATATGAACCATATAATATAATTTTTTTCATTCTATTTCCAAACATTTTATTTGCTTGAACCACAAATTCATTAATAGCTTTATTTATTTTCTCTGGCATTTTTCTTTTCATAATTCTCTTCTCCTTACTTATATGCTAAAGAATTTATCTTTTTCATCAAGACATCCTAAATTTATACTTTCAATTAGCTTTTGCATTTAAAAATCTAAATTAATTCTTCTTTACTTTAAATTTTACTTATAATAAAATTATATCATAAACTAAGAAAAAATCCAATATAAAATTAAAGATAAAAAATGCAGATAATCTTAACAATGATATCATCCCTATGCTTACTAATATTGAAAACCATTCTCTTATTGTATTTACTGAAACACCGAGATTGTTTGCTATATATGAGTGATTTAGCATTGTCCCTGTTCTAATTACATCGTGATGGCGTCAAATGTCTAAAGTCTGTTACTCTGTATTCCGAATATATTTCAGATATATTCTTTAGCATATGTTACAAAAAAATTCCTCCTTGGAACCCAAGTTAGGCTATCCAAGGAGAAATGTCAATTATGTATCTAGTTTAACTCTTGCTAAGGATCGGACTTAGTGCATAATGCCATTATAATTATGTGAGCAGAATCTGTGGGGGACAGTGCTACCATGCCAGCAAGGGCTCAAAGTAGAACCCTGCCCGTCACAGATTGGACATATTTTAGACGTATATCCTGCCGTGAACCCTGAAGGAGGATCGCCAACACTGTGCGTTTCCTTCCCGCATGTTGAGCAGTATTCGGTCACTGATGACTGAATCCCACACGTTTTGCAAGAATTACAACCCGTTGAAGCCAAATAACCTTCTCTAGATTGACCACATAACATACATCTAAGTGGTTTCACACTGACACTGTGTCTCATAGACTCACACGAGCTGCAAACGTATCTATAACCACCGCACTTAATGCACGCAGTAGATTGTGTACCACCACAATAAGATATAGTACCACTACAATATGTTCTATCAGTTCCTGTTGCAGAAATTGGGTTACTTTTGCTGTCTGTTACTTCTACTCTCCATGAATAAGTTTGTGTTGTGTATTCTGCTAGTCCTGTTTTAGTTGCGAAAGTTACATAATTTCCGCTTGTTCCCGTTTTTGTATCCATTGCTACACCACTTCCTCCCCAGTATAGTTTGTACGTTAGGGTTTGAGTTGGGCTGTCGTTATCATATGCTCTTGCCCTTATCGTCATGCTTGTTGTTGTTTTGCTTGAGCAGTTTGTTGTTAGGTTATATGGTGGGGTGTTTGCTACTTTGGTTGTTCCTGTTGTTTGTGCACTGTTTGTTCTTCCTGCTCCATCTGTTACTGTTACTTTTAGGTCGTAGGTTTTGCCGTCACTTAGTCCTGTATAGCTATTATTTGAAAATGTTGCTGTTTTCCATGTGGTTTCGCTTTGGAGTTTATATTCGTATTTGTAGCTTTTTATTCCGTTTGCGTCACTTGCTTTTATTGTTACTGGTATGCTGTTTGTTGTTCCTGTTCCTGCTTGTATTGTTACACTTGGATTTATTTTATCCAATATGAAGCTATTTGTGTTTACCCATGTTGATTTGTTTCCTTGTGCGTCTTCTGTGCAGGCATATATTTGATATGTTCCGTCTGTCGTTATTTTGAAGTTCCCACTTGTTCCGTTTATTGTTTCTTCTCCTGCATTACTTGTTTTTTTGTATTTTATTTTTGTTGCTCTTGTTTTGCTTGCCTCTGCTGTATCTTGTATGGTTATTGTTATGTCGCTTGTGTAGTATTGGTTTAGTGTGCTTGGTGTTATTCTTGGTGGTAGTAATTGTCCTTTTGTTGTTATTGGTACTGCATTTGCTTTGTCGTTTATGTTGTTTGCGTTATCATATACTTTTACTGTTACACTGTAGTTTGTGTTTGGGGTTAGTCCGACTTGCGTCGTATATTCCTGTTTTGTTTTCTCCTGCTTTTGTTCCGTTTAGGTAGTATTCGTATCTTGCTACTTTTGATGTGTCGTCTCCTGCTGATACTGATATTTTTATTCCTGTTTCTGTTATGTTACTTATTTGTGGTGTGTCTACTCTTGGCATTATACTGTCTTTGTGTATTTCTATTGAGAAGCTTGCTGATTTGTTTCCTGCC
>JAAWDU010000073.1 GCA_022793905.1 Clostridia bacterium | reverse complement strand
CGACACATCAAAAGTAGCAAAATACGAATACTACCTAAACGGAAGTAATAAAGGAACAAGCACAAACGGAATAAAAGATATAACAGGACTAACACCAAACACAAGTTATAGTGTAACAGTAAAAGTATATGACAACGCAAACAACGTAAATGACAAAGCAAACGCAGTACCAATAACAACAAAAGGACAGTTACTACCCCCAAGAATAACACCAAGCACACTAAACCAATACTACACAAGCGACATAACAATAACAATACAAGATACAGCAGAGGCAAGCAAAACAAGAGCTAGCAAAATAAAATACAAAAGGACATCAAGCGCAGGAGAAGAAACAATAAACGGAACAAGTGGAAACTTCAAAATAACGACAGACGGAACATACCAAATATATGCTTGCACAGAAGACGCACAAGGAAACAAATCAACATGGGTAAACACAAACAGCTTCATACTAGATAAAATAAACCCAAGTGTAAGCATAACAGCAGGAACAGGAACAACAAACTCAATCCCAGTAACAATAAAAGCAAGTGACGCAAACGGAATAAAAAGCTACAAATATGAGTATAAACTCCAAAGCGAAACCACATGGAAAACAGCAACATTTTCAAATAATAGCTATACAGGATTAAGCGACGGCAAGACCTATAGCCTAAAAGTAACAGTCACCGATGGAGCAGGAAGAACAAACAGTGCACAAACAACAGGCACAACAAAAGTAGCAAACACTCCACCAACAAGTTTAACAGTTAACTACTCGAGCAAAACAACAAATTCAATAAGCGTGACAGCAAAAGCAACAGACAATGAAGGCGGAACATTAACATATACTATATATACAAGTGAAAACGGTACAAATTGGACATCAAGAGGAAGCAATACAGGAACAACAGGAAATACAGTAACAGTAAATGCAAACGGATTATCATCATATACTTATTACTATTGGAAAGTTATAGTCAGCGATAATGGTAATCTAACAAGAGACTCAGGACAACAGACGAGAAAAAGAACATATTGTTCAGGAACTACATTTTATTGCTCTGGTCCTTCACAACGCAACTGCAACACTTGCAATCAGTTGGGATACTATGTGGAATACAATAATTCAAAACATCCGGTTTACTCGATCGAATTAACTCCAGGAACACCTAATTCAAGTACTAGACGTATATGTCCGTTCTGCGGTAACGACGACTATATTCACAAAACATATACGCCTCACCGGTATACAACTATATCAGGGACAGGCATTCTACGGCATGTTCCCAAAGCTAGTAGCATTGGATGCTTGCAAAACGTGTGACACGCGACTTCTAGGGAGTAGCTACTATTACGCCTACGCATATACAAAGGACGACCTCCGAAGAATCTTAAGTGTCCATTGCTCGGGTAGTTCTGTTAGCCTTGGGAGCGGTACACTCATCAAATGTCAGATGTGCTCAGGTACTGGTATGGCACTTATAGGATGTGGTCACGGTGATTCTACGGGTCCACATTGGTATTGCGGGCATACCGATTCCCAGGGACAATTTTACTCAAGTCTGCACGATTGAAAGAGGCATGAGATTATCATTAAAGATTCGACTTGGACGGGTTGAGACACTGAGGTGAAACACTGGAAACTACTATACGAATAAGCATTAGTATAAATTGGATTCAGTATTACAGAGACACCGGGGACGTAGATTTTCGTCGCGCAAGAAAAAATGAGTTGTGACAAATATCAATGTTCAATTACGCTTTGGAAGAAACCGAAACATTAAAGAAAAAAAGCAAAATTCTAGGATAGAGATGATAAATACAAAGGAAAGCAATTCTTGTTCAAGCATACACAGGGATGGGAGAGGGAAGCGAACAGCCCTTACACCAACAAAATCCAAAGTTCATTTTTAGAAACAGCGCCTAAAGTAGTAGCTGAAACGATAGAGTAGCGCAAGAGGGGATATATAAATTAATTTTGTGAGAACGAATGTGAAAGGGTGCCATGGAAGGAACCGAGGACGAACAGAATTAATTTATATATCCCCTCTTGTGCGGTCCAGCCTAGAAGCGTTTACTCCAAAAAAGCTAACAAAAAAGAAACTTTGTCGAACGATAATCAAAGTATGTTGAAAAAAACTTTACTTCTCATCAAATTTGTAGTATAATATACTCTACACTATTATTTCTAATTAAGAATTCCCAATATATTAAACAATTTGTATATAGTTTTAGATATCGAAAGGAGCAATTAGTTAATGCAAGAAAACATATACTCTAGTAATTACTTTTTTGTGGACGAAAGTGGAGACACTACCTTTTATAATAGAAATGGTGAATGGGTGGTTGGAAAAGAAAATGGAGCTTCTCCATTACTTCTTATGGGATTTATTAGAACCACAGAACCAGAATTTTTAAGAAGAAAAATTGTAGGATTAAAAAGTGAAATTATAAACGATGCTTATTTAAAAGATATTCCATCAATAAAAAAAACAAAAATAGCATTTCATGCAAAAGATGATTGTCCGGAAGTTAGATATAAAGTTTTTAAATTACTAAATGACCTTCCATTTAAGTGTAATATTGTAATTGCAAGAAAAACTAAAAATGTATTTGAAAAATATAATGGAAATACCCAAGAACTATATGATTCTTTAATTACTCACTTATTTAAGAACATATTGCAATTATCTAACAATAACTATATTTATGTTGCCACAAGAGGAAATAGAAAAAGACAAGAACCTTTAGAAGAAGCCATACATAATGCATTACTTTATACTGAGGAAAAGTTAAATCATACTTTAGCTTCTATTCAAAAAGTTTTACCACAAACACCATCTGGAGAGGAGTGTCTTCAAATAATAGATTATTGTAATTGGGCTATTCAAAGAGCTATCATAAAAGGAGAAATGAGATATTATAATTTTTTAAAAGAAAAATTTGGACTTATAGTTGATTTATATGATTATAAGCAAGGATGGAAAAATTTTTATACAAGTAAAAATCCTTTTGATATAAATAAAATAAGCCCTTTACGGCTAGGTATATAATACTCACAGCATGAAGCTGACTTTCGCACATAAAGGACTTATTTTATTTATTTTGCGATGACTACCATCAGCACGAATTAAATCCAATTATATTATCAGTAATTTTAATCTTATTATACTATAAAAAAATAAAAATGTATATAGTTTTTTTGAATTTTATCAAAATTTTTTTAATATATTAAATTGTAAGCAAAAAATAACAAAAAAATGCTCTTTTTTTTGACAAAATATGATTAATATTGTATAATAAGATTAGATAAGTGTGTAAATCGAAAAGGGAGGGATAAAAATGAAGATAAAAATATTAGCAATAGTACTCTGTATAAGTTTAATAATAATTAGTCTAACCTGTTCAGCATCGGTAAAAGGAGCTGTTGGATTAGATCAGTTACAAAATCCTGACCTTTATAAAACAAGTGCAGATGATAATTCAGGAGCAATACCAATAGGAAATACAATAGTATGGTTAGTCAGAACAGTTGGAGAATCAATCGCAGTAATTATGTTGCTTGTAATAGGAATAAAATACATACTAGGAAGTGTAGAAGAAAAAGCAGAATACAAACAATCAATGTGGCCATATATACTAGGCGCAATATTAATTTTCTCTGGTTCTGCATTAACAAATGTAATATATCAAGCCTTTCAATAAAATAAACGAGTAAAATTTTAGAAAAATACTTGAAAAAATTAAGAAAATATGTTTAAATAGGAGGTAAAGACTATGAAAAAGCCAAAAATTAAAAAGATAATTTTCATATTAGTTCTCCTTATAATGATAATTAGTATAAATCAAACAGAAGTAAAAGCATGGTCGCAAATAATCTCAGATGGACAAGATTTTATAAGTACAGGAGAAAGCTCAGGACAAGGACATGTAGATCAAGCAAAAATGCAAAACTTATCTGGATATCTATATAATATCTTATTAGGTGCAGGAGTAATTGTAGCAGTAGTAGTTGCAACAGTATTAGGAATACAATTTATGATAGGAGGAGCAGAAGGACAAGCAAAAGTAAAAGAAATGTTAGTACCATACATAGTAGGATGTATAATAGTATTTGGAGGATTTGGACTCTGGAAAATTGCAGTTACGATAGGTTCAAGCATGGATAAAGGAGCAGGAGGAAGCACATCAAATTGGGTGCAAGACAATACAAATAATATTGGAGGAAGTACAGCAAACTTGGTACAAAAGTAAAAAAGGAGAAAAGTTAATGGCAAAAGGAATATTAAAAAAGCTAGTAGTAATAACACTTATAATACTATTCATAACAATGATAATACCTGAAAGTTTTGCAAGCATAAAACCTTCAGATATAACAGGAGAATCAACGGGGCAAGAGCTAGATACAAGCTTTGTAGAAAAAATAGTAAATGTAATAAGACTAGTGCGGAATATTTATAGCAGTAGGAGCAATGATGGTAATAGGAATAAAATACATGTCAGGAAGCCTAGAAGAAAAAGCAAACTATAAAAAATCAATGCTTCCATATCTAATAGGATGTGTAATACTATTTGGAGCATCGACTATAGCACCAGAAATAATAAAAATCTTCAAAGAGCAAGACAATATAGAAAACGTAGGAAACACAGTACTAGGACTAATACAAGTGATTCGGTACATTTATTGCAGTAGGAACAGTAATGATACTTGGAATAAAATATATGATGGGAAGTCTAGAACAAAGAGCAACATACAAAAAATCGATGTTACCATTATTAATAGGTGCAGTTTTACTATTTTCAGCAGTAAACTTAACTGCATTCATAGCAGAAAATTTTGGATTAGATGATGGAGAATATACACCAAATATGAATTATGATACAGGAGGGACAAGGGCAGAAATATTCATAAAAAACAATAGTGAAAATATAGAAAAAATAAGACAAGAATACGATGACGCAAGAGACAATCTAAGAATGTTAGAAATGACAGCAGATGTAAGTGAAGATGAGTTAGGATATTGGAGAGCATATGCAAATAAATTATATAGTCACTTACAATCAGTAAAATAAGATATTAATGTTTTTTCTCAAGAAAAAAGAAATTGAGACAAAATTAAAATATAAAAAGCAAAAAATTAAAGGAGGGAGAATCCATGAATAAAACTGTAAAAATATTAGCAATACTTATGGTAGCCTTAATGGTACTTATGACATGCACACCTGTATTTGCAGGAACACCAGCAACAGGAACTCAAGGACAAGAACAATCAAGTGGTGGAACAAGTGGTGGTAAGACATTTGACGGTGTAACTGTTAGCCCAGATACATCATCAGGAGAAAAAGTATCAGGACTTGGAAATAAAGTACTAGGTGTAATCAGAGTAGTAGGAACAATCATTGCAGTAGGTGTATTAATGGTAATTGGTATTAAATACATGATGGGAAGTGCAGAAGAAAAAGCAGAATACAAGAAAACAATGTTACCATATGTAATAGGTGCAGTAATCCTATTTGCAGGAGTACAAATCGCATACTACATCTTCGAGATGGCACAAACATTTACAACAGTGTAAGTATAATTTACATAAAAGGCTGAGGGAAATTAAACCCTCAGTCTTTTTTTGTTACAAAAACATGACAAAATCATTACAAAATAAAGTTTTTTCGTCAAAAGACTATGAAAAAAAACAAAATTCTGTTATAATATAATACAAGTAATAATGGACGAATTTACATAAAATACACACATAAGAGAAAGGAGCAACCAAAAATGGCTTATCAAATACCAAGAAACGTTAGAGGAGAAGGAAGAATATTATTCATATTTTCAACTAAAGCACTAATAACAACTGGAATAGGAGGAGCAATAGGACTAATATTTTGGTGGATATTTGGCATGCTTGATATGAAAACAGTAGGAATAATAATAACAATAATATTTGCAGCAATAGGATTTGGAGTAGGAACACTTAAAGTGCCAAATACAGTAGCATTTGAGGTAACGAGAAAAACATCAGGAGAAAATATAGATGATGTAATAATGAGATGGTTAAAATTCAAATTCAACTCTAAGAAAAAAATATATGTATATACCGAAGGAGGTACAAAAGATGACAGATAATCAAATGACTCAAATATTGACATATACACTGATATTTATGATATTCATATTAATTACATTGCTTGTAGTTTTCATATATGTCAAAGTAAAAGAAAGAAAACAAAGAAAAAGAGAAGAAATTAAGACAGATGAAAATATGCCACAAGAAACACAATCTTCAAACATAGCAACAAGAGGGTACAACAAGCAATCAATAACAAAATTTATGGAATTTGATAAGATAGAAGACAACATGATAGTACAAAAAAATGGAAACAGATACTTAATGGTAATAGAATGCCAAGGAGTAAACTATGATCTAATGTCAGCAATGGAGCAAACAGCAGTAGAAGAAGGCTTCCTTCAATTTCTAAATTCATTAAGATATCCAATACAAATATATGTACAAACAAGAACAGTGAACCTAGAAAATAGTATTGCAAAATACAAAAAAAGAGTGGATGATATAGAATCAATGCTAAGAAGGAAAGAAGCAGAATATGAATCAAATAAACAATCTGGATTATTTGATAGAGAAGAAATGAAAGCACAATTTTACGAACTTACAAAAATCAGAAACTTATACGAATACGGTAAAGATATAATATATAATACACAACAAATGAGCTTAAATAAAAATGTATTAAACAAACAATATTATATAATAACATCATACTATCCATCAGATTTAGGAAATACAAACTTTGATAAAGAAGAATTAAAAAATATAGCATTTGCAGAACTATATACAAGATGTCAAGCAATAATAAGTTCACTATTTTCATCAGGAGTAACAGGAAAAATACTAGACTCAAACTCACTAGTAGAACTACTATATATGGCATATAACAGAGATGAGGCAGAAGTATTTGGACTAGACAAAGCAATCTCAGCAGGATATGATGAACTATACTCAACAGCACCAGAAGTAATAGATAAGAAAATAAGAGCTCTAGATGCAGAAATAGAAGCAAAAGCAATAACAAAAGCAGAAGACACAGTAGCAAAAGTTAGAACATTAAGAGAAAGAAAACTAGAAGAAAGAAGAAAGAAAATGGACGACATAATAGACGAAATGGCAAAAATGATAGTAAAGGAAAATGAAGCATACTTAGGAAGAGAAGTAGTACAAGAATCAATTAAGGAATTAACAAAATCTAGACAAGAAAGAAACGAACAAGAAGAAATCGCAAAAGAAAAGGAGGAAAAGAGAAATGTCAAAAAAGAAAAAGAAGCAAAAAAGCCTAGAAGAACAACAAAAACCGCTTAATGGAGAAAATATAGAAATATTACAAAAAAAGACAGTAAAAGACTTAATTGCACCAGCAGGAATAGATGCATCAAACATAGACCACATGGAAATAATCTCTAATGCTAAAAGATACGCAAGAAGCTTCTTTGTATCAACACTTCCAAGAATGTGCTCTTTCCCAGATATATTTAGAGATATGTACTTATTCGGAGACATAAACACATCAATATACATAAATCCAATTCCAGAAGCAAGATCACAAAATGAACTAAACAGAGTAATAAACGAACTAGAAACAGAAAGAATAGTAGCACAAGACAGAGGAAATATTAACAGAGAAAGCGTACTATCACAAAAAAGAGTTGAAGCAGAACAATTAAGAGATGAAATAGCAGCAGGATACAATAAACTATTTGAAGCAACAGTTGTATCAACATTATTTGCATATAGCCTAGATGAACTAGATAAATTCACAAAACTATTATCAACAGAAATGTCAAAAACATTGGTAGGAATAAAATCAGCATGGGCAATGCAAGAAGAAGGATTTCAATCAAATTTGCCATTAATGCAAAATAAAATGAGCAAATCACACACATTTGATAGACGTTCAATGGGAACAGTATTCCCATTCACAACATCAGAGGTAGGACACCCAAGTGGTATACCCCTAGGATTTAACAAACAAACAGGAGTACCAATATTATTTGATAACTTTCACTCAAGCCTTACAAACTATAATATGGTAATATTCGCAAAATCAGGTGCACGGAAAGTCAGTTACAATGAAAACACTAATCTCAAGATCATCAGTACTAATGGGGATAGAAAGTTTAGCACTAGATGCAGAAGGTGAATACTCAATAGTTGCAGAAAGCTTAGGTGGAATAAATGTAGTACTTAGTCCAAACTCAAAAACAGTAATAAATATATTTGATATAGAATTAGAAACAGTAAAAGATGAAATTACAGGAAAAGACAGAATAGTACTAAATGTAGAAAACAAAGTAGAAGACGTAACACAAGCATTAGTTACAATGGCAAGAGGAAGTACAAGAAGCCAAGACGTAACAGAGCTTACAAAACAAATAATAGCAGAAACAGTGGCAGAAGAATATGCAGCAAAAGGAATTACTAATGATCCATCAAGCCTTTATGAAACAAGTATGGATAAAAGAAATATATTAGCAAAAGACAAAAAAGATATGCCAACAATAGGAAGCTGGTATAAAAGATTAGAAAAAAAGGCAAAAGAAAATAAAATTGCAGATTACCAATTTCAATATAGTTATCTTTTAAAAGTAATGAAACAATATATAAGAGAATATGACGGACAAATGGCATATTTTGATCGGACAATCAACATTCGAACTATTAGAAGGAGCACCATTTATAAACTTAGATATATCACAGTTAGAAGAAAGATTTGCAAGACCACTTGCACAGCAGATATTACTTTCATGGATTTGGGAAAAATATGTTAAGAAGAATAGCGAAGATAGAACAAAAGCAGGAAGAAAAAGAGTTATCGTAGACGAGGCATGGATGCTACTTCCATACCCAGAAGCAGTAGATTTCTTAAACACAATGGCAAGACGTGCAAGAAAAAGAAATGTGTCACTTGCAATTATATCACAGAGGTTCCAAGATTTCTATGAAAAACCAGAAGCACAAGCAGTACTTACATCATCAGATACAAAACTATTTTTAGCACAAGATAAAGCAGAAATCGGATATTTGAAAGAAGTATTCAAACTTTCAGAAGGAGAAGCAGATTTCTTAATAACATGTACAAAAGGGGAAGGATTACTTAAAGTAGGTGCAGATACTGCAATACTTCAAATAACACCAACAGCAAAAGAATTCGAGTTTGTTGAAACAAACCTAAATAAACTAGTAAAAAGAAGAAATAATTAGAAAAGAAATTTTCATAATCTGGCTAAAAGCTAGGTTATAGAAAGGATACGGAAAATCAAAAATGAAATTTTCGAAAAAGAAAGGATTTTGCGAAAAGTTAATAATATCTATAATTTGCATATTACTCTTAAACTTCTGTTTTACACCATTTACAGGCAAGGTAAGTGCACAAACTGAAAGCACATTTGGTGGAAAGATGATGGGAATAGTTAGAGACTTCGTAACTGGAATTGCAGATGCAGCAGCTTCACTTGTACAACTTGGAGTAACAGGAGAATGGCTTAATGCAGTAGATGAGCCAGGCTCAGGAACGCCAGATACAAGTGCACCAAAAGGAGAATATTGGATAAAGAAGGATAAATTTCGATACCCAATACTTCAAATAAGCCCAGAATTAATATTTGCAAATCAAATAGAACTTTTGGATGTAAACTTTGTTGCACCAATAAATAATAAGGACTACGCATTAAATTTAAAAGATGATAGTCCACTTGAAATGTTAAGAGGAATAGTATCAGGTTGGTATGTTACATTAAGAACAATTGCAGTTGTAGGATTACTTTCAGTACTTATATATATAGGTATTAGAATAATAATATCAAGTACGGCTTCAGATAGAGCAAAATATAAACAAAGACTGATGGATTGGATAGTAGCATTTTGCTTATTATTCTTTATGCACTACATAATGGCAGCATTAGTTACAGCAGTTGAAAAAGTAGACGAAATGCTTGGTCAAACAGTAGACGTAACACAAGGATTAGAGTTAATGCCAGATTATGGGGGAGTTACCTATGCAGGACTTAAAACTAATTCAGGTGGGAATGTAAATCTAGGAGGAAACAATACATCTTTTGGAACAACTAGGGCAGAGGTAGAACAAGCAGCAATATCTAAAATGCGGTTCAGAGCCAATAACAAAAGGAACATGGCAAATAGTTAGTACTCAAGGAAGTGTCACAAGATCAGAATGTATATATGAATGGGATACTCATATTGTAACTTTGGTAGAAGAAACAACTACAAAATACGATCCAACAACTGCACAAGACGAAACTAGAAGTGAATATTCATATAGAATAAAACAAAAGGGAAATCAATCAGGGAGTAGCTCAAGTCGGAGGAAATACGGGAGGAACAGGACGGAAATACAAACAATGGAGGAGGACTAGAAGCTAATATAAGATATAAGGATGGAGACAAAATTTTATACTTTACAAATTATGCAAGACTATATCTAAATGTTAAAAATGATGATCAATATTTGCCAATGTCAACAGCATACTTAATAATATATATAGCATTAATTACATTTACAGCAGTATTTACAATAAGATATATAAAAAGATTTATATACATAGCATTTTTAACATTAATGGCACCAGTTGTAGCATTAACATATCCACTAGACAAAATAAAAGACCGGAAAAGCACAAGCATGGAATATGTGGTTTAAAGAATACACATTTAACTTAATAATACAACCATTCCACTTAATACTATATACAGTATTAGTAGGAACAGCTATAAACCTTGCAACAGAGAGCTTGGTATATGCAGTAGTTGCGATATACTTCTTAACACCAGCAGAAAAATTACTTCGTAAATTCTTCGGATTTGATAATGCAGGAACACTTAGCGCTGCAGGAAGCTTCGCAGGAGGTGCACTATTCTCTGCAATGATAAATAAAATGAATAGACCAAAACCACAAGACAAAGACGATGATGGAGATAAAGCAAAAAATCAAAGAAGAAATGCAAAATATGGAGCAGTAAATGACCCAACACAAGAAATATTTGGTAAAACAATAACAAGCACACGGAAGAGGCGGAAGCGGACGGTGCTGGGGGAGCACGGAGGTGGACCTCGGCGGAAGTGGTGGACCTCGGACCTAGCGACCCTGATGATGGCGGAAGCGGACGGTGCTGGGGGAGCACGGAGGCGGACTTCGGTGGAAGTGGCGGACCAGGTGGAACAGGGCGGAGCAGGAACATTTTCAGGAAGAGACTTTGGACAAGAAATACCAGGACTAACAGAAGATGCCCTTTGGGATCCTTCATATGGACGCCGTAGTAAATTAGATGTAGCATTAGGACGTGGAGGTGGACGCCGGAATTTTTGGAAGAATGGGCGATTCAATTCGCGCAAGTGCATATTCAGCAAAACATCAAGCAATAACAGGAATAAAGAAAATGCCTAAAAAAGTATTTAGAGGAACAAGACGTGCATTAACAGGAGCAATGGTAGGTGGCGGAGCAGGACTTCTAGCACTTGGAGCAGGAGCAGCAATGGATCCTTCAAAAGCAATGGCACTCACAGCAACAGCATTTTCAGCAGGATCAAATTTTGGAAACTACTATGGAGATAAACTTGCAAAAGGTGCAGAAAAAGCAAAAGCAAGTGGAAGACAAGCATTTTGGGGAAAAGACTTTAAAGCAATAGAACAAGCTAATTATGATAGAGAATTTATGAGAGCACCAGAAACAATTGATGCACTTACAAAAGCAATGGGCTCAAGGTCTAAAGCATTACAAGCAATAAATAGTGGAGATGTACAAGCATTCTTAAAGAGCAACCACACAGATTTAGGAAGAATAGGAAGAGCACTAGGTAAGAAACAATATTACTTAGACCAAGCAAAGAAAAATGGACAAGAAATATCAAATAAACAAGCACTTCAAAGATCAATTGCTATGGCTTCATGGGCAAGAGACATACATCCAAATGTATTTAATCCTAACTCAAGAGAACAAATTGCTTGGAAAAGTACTTTGACACAGCAACTAGTAGAAGAAGGAATGAATGAATCAGATGCAACAAAGAGAGTAAATGAAATACTAGGAGAATTAAGTGATATAAACGGATAATAAAAAAATATAGGAGGGCTTTATGAATAGATTATTTAGATTTTATAACCAAAATAGAAGTTTTATAATCATGGCTATTATCATAATAGCCCTCATTATATTGGTTTTACAAGTACTAAATGGACTTGTAAAAGAAGACCAAGAAAAAAGAAGAAATGAAATTGCAAACATGGGAAATAATAACGTAAATAACACTGCAATCACACGGAAGCAATACAAGTGCAATAACAGGACAAACAATAGTAAACAAAGAAGCAGATGAAAAAACAATAAAAAGCTTTGTAGAATACTGTAATGAGGGAAAAGTAGAAGAAGCATATAATATGATAAGTGAGGAATGCAAAAAAAGAAGCTATCCTTCATTAGAGCATTTCAAAAGTCTTTACTATGATAGAATATTTAAAATAAAAAGAATGTATTCACTTGAAAACTGGTATTCAAACGTAAGCTTCTCAACATATTACATAAAATACACAGAAGACGTATTAGCAAGTGGAAATGTACATTCAAGTGATAATATAGGGGACTATATAACAGTAGTAAAAACCCAAGATAAAAACTATATAAACATAAATAGCTATATAGGATGTGAAAATAATGGGAATATAACAGAAGCAAATGGCATTGAAGTAATAGTAGATAAGATAAACATGTATATGGATTATACATATGTGACATTAAAAGTAAAAAATAACACAGGAAAAACAATATGTATAGACTCAAAACAAAAACTAGATACAATGTATCTACAAGACACAAATGGTGTTACATACACAGCATTTTTAAATGAAAATGCTGTAGAAGAATTTAGAGTTTCAAGAAATATGGAAATAACGGTAGAAATAAAATTCAATAAAATGTATAACCCAAGTTCAAGAGAAATAAATAAATTAGTCCTAGGAGATATAGTGTTAAATTATGATGAATTTAGCAGAGGAGAAGAAGAAAAAAATAGTATAAGTATGAATGTTAAGATATAGAAACTATAGGGGAGAAAATGTAGCATGAATGATGATAATGAAAGACAAGAAAGACGAAATGAAGATAGTTTAAAAACAAGCCTTGGAAATAGTGCAAAAAAAGATAATAAAAGTAAATTTTCGATGATTGCAACAAGGCTTGCTTTAGCCATGCATGTATTAGTTACTTTGCTTCCAATAATAATAACAGTAGGATTACTAGCAATTATATTTACAGCAGCTGTGCATATATTTGACTTAGAGGGAGACAATATTACAACAAGCCGTGCATCAGATACAGTCATAAGAGAAAATGTAGAAATTGCAGAAGCAGAGGGAGGACAAGGTTATTACTTCAAAATAGATAAAGAATTAGTAGAAAAATACTTAGTAGAGCTAAATAAGGCCTTTCATGAAGGGTACTGGTATGATACAAGTCCAGACCCAGATGGAAGAACAGAATATGTACATGATCCAGATGACCTTTATATAGACGAAAAACAAATAATAGAATGGTTTGGAACAGAAGATTATGAACCATATTTAATAAAAATGATTAGAGCAGAAATAGCAAGTACATATCCAAAACTTGGAAAATATGAAGGAAATGACGATCCAAAAAGTGAAAGAAACAGAAAACTAGGAAATAAAAAAGATAAAGATGGAAATTATGTAGCACAAGGAATTGTAGAAATACAAAGAACAAAAATAGATAAAAATGGAAACCCTCTTACACCAACAGAACTGGAATATGTACCACTAGAAAAATTTAGAGCATTAATTGAAGCAAATGATGAAAAGGCATTAGACTGTTATTCATTTGATGCAGGAACAGGAATTATCTATTATGCAACATATAAAGAAATAGTAGTAACAGAAAATGATGTGCAAACAGAAAGACTATATGAACTTCAAGAAAACAGTATGTCATATAATGCAGTTGCAAATATGTGTAGTATGCCATATAACTATGTATTCGCATTATTGCAGGAAGGAAAAAGTGCAGAATGGGTTATGGCAGTAGTAGACTTGCTTTTAGAAGAGAGCGAAGTAGTATTAATGATACAAGACCAATTAAATGTAACAACTTTGACACGTACAGAAACCTCATATCATGTACAGCAAACAGTAACAGAAACCTATATTTCAAAAACAATAAGAAATACAATATCACGGACCAGTTCCAGGAGGAATACCAATAGACCAATATTACTGGGAACTCTCTTCAAGAGATGTAACATATCAATTTCCAGCAGGAGAACCTGTTATAAAAAAGGTAGTAACAACAACATACACAAATACTGCACAAGTATATATACAAAAAGCACATACATGGTGTATAGATTTTGAACAAGAAGCAACTCGGTATGACAACAGATACTCCAGGAGACGATTTTGAGACTTTAGAAAATCATGACGAAAGTGAATTTGGTGAAATGGGATATTTCTTAGTCTCAGGAGGAAATGTAACATTACCACCAGCATATGCAGGTGGCGTATATACAATTGTACAAAACTATATGTCGACAGATACAATCTTATATTCGACTACAGAAAGGCAAGACCTAAAAGATTTTAGCTTTGATATAGGAATATCAACAGAAAAAAGAATAAACTTCGAAAAATTCTTAGGATTATGGAGGAACTCAGAAGGCAAATATGTAGAAGGAGCAGAATGGGACGAAAATGGAATAGACGTACCATGGCCACTTCCAGATGAAGAAGATGCAAAAATATATCCACCAGAACAAATGGCTTCAGAAAATGGGCAAGATTTAAGTGAACTAATACGGACTATTAGAACTTCACGAAAATACACAAATGCATGAACAATTAATGAAATACTATTGGAACATATGGATGGGAGAAGAAATCTATGATGTAGACTTAGAGCGGCCTTCTAGATATGTTTGATACAAATATAATACAAATAAATGGAAGTGGCTCTCCATCAAGTTTATTAAAAGATTATATACGTTCGTGGGAAGGTGCAAAATTCAATAGTGACCATACAAAATATGTAATAGTAGATGACGGAGCAGGAAATAAAGTAGTTGGGTATGGTATAGACTTAGTAAATGGAGGATATGAAAGCATATTTAAACAAGCAGGATATTCAACAGATTTAGGAGCAGAAATAGACATTGATTTTGTAGATGGACTAGAAGATAAAGAAATAGCAGATTGTCTATCACAAATAAAAGCTGCAACTGCAGGACTAAACCTAAAAGAATATCAAATACATGCATTAGTTTCACGTGCGTACAATTGCCGGAGTTAGTGGGGCCGTAAACACCAAAAGGGGAACACCATCGCTAAACTTTGTAGATTCATATAAAAAATACTGGAATGATAGTCAAGATGATTATTTTGCCAAAGGAATGACAAATGCAAACTTCTCACATAGCTTATATACACAATATATGTCAAAACCAACAACATCAAAAGGAAAATACTTAGCAGGACTTGAAGCAAGAAGAAAATCAGAATGGAGACTATTTCAAACAGGATATTATGATAGAATAAATCAACAATATCAAGAAAATGCAGGTGGAGGAAGCATCATATCAGTTGCAGACGCAATACATAAATACATGGAAACAAACAGATATGGATATTGCGTAGGAAGAAGTGGTGGCTTAGATGAATGTTCAAAAAGAGGAGAAGCACATGGGTTAAATACTACATTTGAAGCTTCAAAATCAGGTTCACACCACGCATGCTGTGCAACTTATGTATCTTGGGTATTACAGGAAACAGGGTATATTTCAAATAGTGAACATACAGATAGTTCTGCGGCATTAAATACATTACTTATGAGAAAAGGTTGGAAAGTAATTACAAATGCATCTGAACTTCAAGCAGGAGACATAATATATTATAGTTATGGACATATAGAAATTTGTGCAGGAGGAGGTAAGGTGTACAATGCAGGTAGTGGAGACAGAATAAGAGGAGCTTCACCATATACTAAAAACTTTGGAAGCATGACACGTGCATTTAGAGCACCAAACTAAAAAATTAGGAGGATAAAAAATTGTCAAACTCAAAAAAACTAGTTATAGTAATGCTCATTGTAGTAACAATAATCATTGCAATTATAGTATTTTTGCTCATATACCTAAACAGTGGAAAAATATTTTATGGCATAGATGAAGTAGGAGACAATACACCATATATTGCAGAAGAAAAAGTAAAAGTCGTGACTAACAGAAATGACTTTTACACGGTAGAAAACTGTATAAATAAGTACTATGTATATTATGCACGGAATGTTTAAAACAGATGAAGACGTATATATAATAGATGAAGAAGCAGAACTAAGTATGGCAGAAGAACAAAAAGAAAATCAAAAAGCATTATATAATGTATTAGATGAAAAATACATACAAGATAGACAAATAACTGAAAACAATATAAAAACAAAATTTAAAGAAATTGGCTCGGTAGTTTTAGACATTACAGATATGTATGTATATGAAAAATCACAAAATGCAGCAGTATATATTGTGAAGCGGAAGTATAAGAGAAAAGAAAACAGGAAAAATAATAGAAGTAGAAATTTTACTAAAACTAGATACACTAAATAGAACATTTAAAATAATACCAGATGACTATGTAAAAGAAAATTATGCAAATATAGAAATAGGAAGCAAACTAAATATAGATATCCAAGACTCAATAGAAGAAAACGTAAATAATAGTTATACATTACAAAATGTAACTGAAGAGGACTATATAAATGATTTATTAAATAATTTGCAAGAAGAAATATTATACAACCCAGAACTTGCTTATGAGCATTTAGATGAAAACTATAAAAAAGCAAAATTTGCAAATTTAAATGAATTTAAAATTTATGCAATAAACAATAGTAAAAGATATGTAACAGCAAAAGTAACAAAATATCAAAAAACAGAAAAAAACGGATATATACAATATGCTTGCACTGATACAGAAGGAAGGGTATATATTTTCAATGAAACAGCAGTAAAAAAATATACTCTAATTTTGGACACATACACGCTAGAAATTCCAGAATTTACAGCAAAATATAATACATCAAATCCTAAAGAAAAAGTAATACTAAACTTAGATAAATTTATGCAAAGCATAAACGACAAAGACTATAAATATGCATATAGTTTGCTTGCAGAGAGTTTCAAAAATCTAAACTTCAAAACGCAAGCAGAATTTGAAAATTACATGAAAACAAATTTCTTTGAAAAAAATAAATTTGAATATGAAAAATTTGGAGATGAAGCTAATACTTACTATACTTATAAAATCAAAATAACAGATAAAACGGGAATTGATGAAAGAGAAATAACAAAAACATTTATTATATTATTAGAAGAAGGAACAAAATTCAAATTATCCTTTGATAAATAGAAAAAATTTCAAAAAAAAATGTACATTTGTAAAAGATAAGCAAATGTACATTTTTAGACTTTGTAATATTAGTGTAACAAAAATGTAATGAAAATGTAATATAAAAAACACAGAATTGTGATATAATAAGTTCAATTGCTAAAGAAAAAAAGGAGGGATAAAAAAGATATGTCTGAAGAAAGAAAATACACTATAACTGTGTCAGAATTTAAAACATACCTTTATTCCCTAGAACATGAAAAAGAGAGAGCCGTAGCAGAAAGAGTACATGAATATAAACAAAGATGTAATTCAAATAATACAAAAGTTAAAAAAAGAGAAATCGCAAAAATCGAAAAAACAATAGAAAAAGAATATACAGAAATACTAGAAATAAGAGATAAAATACTTGAACTTTTAGATGAAGCAAAAGAAATACCAATAGATATAGAAAAGCTAGAAATTGCAGAATATATGTTATATAGAGTTGATTTAAGAAAAGCAGAAAGAGTTTTAAATAAAGTAGCTAGAAAACTAGGAAAAAGATATCAAGAAATACAGGAGGAAGTAGTAGACAAAATATATGATTTCCCAGACTTAGATGATGTAAAAGGAATAGACTACAGTGAATTTAGTACAGATGGGAAAAAACTTAGCAAATCAAAAGAACAATATAAATTAGAATATACAGAAGAAGAAAGAAATGAATTAATTACAAAAGAGCTTGAAATAGTTAGAAAAGTTATTGAATTTAACTCTATACCTATTCCACATGAGATACTAAAGAATTCAGACAGAGATATTCAGTCAAAAATGCAGAAATTTAACAGTATAAGGCAAAAAAGGATAAGAATACTTGAATCTATGCCAGAAGACTATAAAAAACTTATAGACCCTAGGGAAGTCTTACTAGTAATAGATGAAGCATTAAATAACATTGGAATAGTTAAAGATATTTTGACAAAAGCTGAATATAAAGCTGTAAAAAATGCACTAATTAAACGAAGAAAAAGAGTTTTTAGAAGTACAAATGATATAAGAGTAGTTGTAGAAACAAAAGAAAAGAAAACAGGGATTGCAAATTTTAATATACAACAGGCAAGATACAATAGGATGGAAACTTTGAGAAATACTATATTAGAAGCTCAAAATAGGATTAAAGAAAATCCTATAACAGAACTTGAAGAGCAATTAGAGAAACTAAAGATATCTTATGAAAGAGAAAAGCAATTTGCTTCAGTTATAGAAAAATTAGATGATGGAAGAAGTGGAATGCCAGCAAGTCTTGAAGTAAGAGCATATGAACAGCAGATAAGTAGCCTAGGATATAGGCTTGCAAACTCAAGAAAAATAGTTTCAGAAGCACAGGAACAGATAAAAAATGCTAAAAAGGAACTCTTAATTTTATGGAAAATGGAAATAACTTCAATAGTATCTAAGAAAAAAGAAATGTTAGAACTAGGTGCAGGTAGAAGAAGTACTATGAGGATGCCAGCAAAAAGAGAACAAGTAGGAAAATTAGAGTTAAACAAAAAGGCATTTGCAAAACTAAAGAAAAGTTCACGAGGACCACGGAAAGCATGCATGCACATAAAAAACTAAAGAATATATATGCCTCTATTCGCATATAATGTGAATAGAGGTGTTTTCATGTTTAAGAAAATTTGTACATATATTTTAGTCTTTTTTTTAATAATTTCATTTTGCTTGCCTGTGCTTGGAGAAACAGATAACTTTGATGAAGAAATGGAAATGCAAGAACTTGGTGAATACATAAATACAGTCGGAGCAGAAATAGAAGATATCCCAAAAATCAATTCAAGGCATGCAGTAGTTATTGATAGAAAAACGCGGAAAAGTGTTATATGGTAAAAATGAAATGGAAAAGTGCAAAATGGCGAGTACAACAAAAATCATGACTTGTCTTGTCGTGCTTGAAAAAGAAAATGATTTAAGCAAAAAAGTAAAAGTATCAGCAAAATCTGCACGGAACAGGTGGCTCTAGATTAGGTCTTCATAAAGATGATGAAATAACTATAAGAGATTTACTTTATGGACTTATGCTATGCTCTCGGAAATGATTCAGCAGTTGCACTAGCTGAACAAATAGGAGGAAGTATATCTGGATTTGCAGATTTAATGAATGAAAAGGCAAAAGAGCTTGGATTAAATAACACTCATTTTGTAACTCCACATGGCTTAGATGAAGATGAACACTACACAACAGCACTTGAACTTGCTAAAATTACTAATTATGCTTTAGATAATGACAAATTTTTTAAAATAGTTAATACTAAAGAAAGTACAGTTTCCATTAATGGAATAACAAAAAATTTAAGAAATACAAATGAACTTTTAGGAAACTTAAGCCGGTGTCTATGGAGTAAAAACAGGATTTACAAATGGAGCAAATAGATGTCTAGTAACATCTTGTAAAAGAGGAGAACTTGATATAATAAGCGTAGTCCTAGGAGCAGACACAAAAAAAGATAGAACAAAGGACAGTATAAAACTAATTGAATACACATTCAAGAATTATCAAATGGTAGATTTAGGATATATGCTTCATAAGGAGTTTGATAAAATAGTAGAAAACACACAATTTAACGTAACCAAAGGCATAACAAACGACGTAGAGCTAATTTTGAGTAACAATAATATAAACATGTACCCAATTCAAAAAGAGTTGGTTAAAGACGTTTTTGTTCAATCAAACATTGATGTAGAACTTAAGTCACCCATTTTACAAGGGCAAGTTTTAGGTAATATAAAAATAGTTTTAGGCGAAGATATAATTTTTTCCTCAGATATTTTAGCAAAAGAAGAAATTAAGAAAAAAGATGTAAAAGATTATTTTTTTAACCTTCTATCATTTTTCTTATTGTCTCATAAAGATATGGTTTAAAATCATCTATTGGTAAGGGCTCATTATGAAGTATAGATGTGAAACAAGTAGAACTTACAAGTTCAATTATTATATACAATGTTACTTCTGGATTTTTTAAATTTATATTATTTTCTTCTACTCCTTTTAGGAAGAGCTTATACATGCTGTCTTCCTTTTCTTCTGTTTCTTCATATATTTTTAAAATTGTACTATGATATATTCCCCATGAAAGATTTTTTGAAATAAATTTCAATAAAGCAGGCATTTTAATAAGCTCATTTATTACATGATTAATTATAAAAATTACCTGATCTGATAAATTTGTAATATAATTTTTCCTCAATTCTTCTAAAGCATCTTTAAATAATTTTTCTGATTTTTTAGCAATCAAAATATCTCTTATTTGATATTTATCCTTAAAATATAAATAAAAAGTACCCTTTGCAACATTTGCTCTATCAACTATTTCTTGAATTGATGTATCTTTTATCCCCTTTTCTGTAAAAAGCTCAAATGCAGTAGTTAGTAGTCTTGCTTCTTTATCTTTTTCTTTTATTTCTTTTTTCATACAAAACCCCTTTTTAAATAGAAAAACTATATCTATATTATCACATAAAAGTGACTTTTAGTCAATGTTTAAAATAAAAAAATTAATTAAAAATTATGATATAGACTAATCTATAGTGAAGAATTAACAAAAGTAAAGAAATAACAAAAAAATATTGACTTTTGGTCAGTAAAAGAGTATAATACTCTATAAAATGACTAACAGTCATTTTTCTCAAAAGAATGAATACAATGTAAAAAGAGGAGGGATTTAAGAATGCATAAATTTTCTAAAGGAATATGTAAGCATAGAAAAATAATATTAATTATTTCACTTATTTTACTTATTCCTGCACTTATTGGAATGAAAGCTACTCGTATTAATTATGATATTTTAGTGTATCTTCCTAACAATGTTGAAACAATTAAGGGGGAGAATATCCTTTCAGAGGAATTTAATATGGGAGCCTTTTCAGTTATTATTGTGGAAAATATGCAAACTAAAGAATTACTTAAACTTGAAAAGGAAATTAAGAAAGTTGATAATGTTGAAAAAGTTATAAGTATTGCTGATGTTATTGGTACTAGTATACCAGTAGATATGTTACCAGAAGATTTAAAAGAAAATATTTATAAAGATGATAAAACAATTATGCTTGTTACTTTTAAAGAGCAAATCTCAGCAGACCGAACTATTCAATCAGTAGAAACCTTAAGAAAAATAACAGATGAAAGATGTAAAATTAGTGGGATGACTTCTACTGTACTTGATACACGTGATTTATCTAATTCGGAAGTTATAATTTATATTGTAATTGCTGTTTTACTTTGTTTAATTGTACTTGAAATAGCACTAGATTCATATATTGCACCTATTCTTTTACTGTTTAACATTGGTATTGCTATATTATATAACATGGGAACGAATATTTTTCTAGGAGAAATATCTTATATTACAAAAGCAATTAGTGCAGTTTTACAACTTGGTGTTACTATGGATTTTGCGATATTCTTGTACCATAGTTATATGCAAGAGAAAAAAAGCATTAGTGATAATAATGAAGCAATGGCAAATGCAATTACTAAAACCCTTCTTTCAGTTGTTGGGAGTTCACTTACAACCATAGCTCGGTTTCCTTGCACTCTGCTCTATGAACCTCACTTTAGGGAAGGATATTGGTCTTGTTATGGCAAAAGGTGTAATATGCCGGAGTAATTTGCGTTGTAACTATTCTTCCAGCTATGATTTTACAGCTTAATGAATTATTAGAAAAGACTAAACATAAAGAAATACTTCCTAAATTTAAATTAGTAAAAAATATAATTATTAAATATTACCCAGTAATTATAATTTTATTTATAGCTATTTTACCTATTGCATATTTTGGATATACAAATACTGAAAGCTATTACAACTTAGATAAATCACTTCCAGAAACTCTAGAGAGTGCAACTGCAAATAAAGAACTCAAAGAAAAATTTGGAATGGTTTCAATGGAACTTCTTTTAATTGATAAAGATATTCCAAATCATGAATTAAATAAAATGCTTATGGAAATTGAAAAACTAGAAGGTATTAAATGGACTATTGGATATCCTAAAATTGCAGAACTTGGAATACCTAAAGAAATTTTATCTGATGATATTATAGGAATTTTTGAAAATGAAAAATATCAAATGATTATTATAAATTCTGAATACGAAATGGCAACAGAAGAATTAAATATACAAGTAGAAAAAACAAATGAGATTATTAAAAAGTATGATGAAAACGCCATTTTGGCAGGAGAAGGACCTCTTATGAAAGACTTAGTTGAAATTAGCGACCATGACTTTAAGAGTGTAAATAGTGTATCACTTATAATTATATTTATAATTATGATATTTGTACTTAAATCAATTTCTCTTCCTGTAGTACTGATGGCAGTAATAGAATTTGCAATTTTTATAAATATGGGGATACCATACTTTCAAGGTATCGAACTACCATTTATTGCGTCAATTGTCATAGGAACAATACAGCTAGGAGCGACAATCGATTATGCAATACTTATAACAACAAAATATATAACAAATAGGAAAGAGGGAATGAACAAAAAAGAGGCAGTAGGAGAAGCACTAGGCACTTCCATAAGTTCAGTAGTAGTCAGCGGATTATGTTTTTTTGGTGCAACTTTTGGTGTTGGTGCTTATTCAAAAATAAAGATGATAGGCTCATTATGTACGCTTATGTCAAGAGGAGCAATTGTCAGTGTAGTATGCGTATTAGCAGTACTTCCATCTTTCTTGATAGCATTTGATAGATTAATTTGTAAAACTACAATTGGATTAAGAAAAATAAAATAGAAAGGAATTAAAATTATATGAAAGAGAAAAAAATTTTAAAAATTACAGCAGGATTACTTTTATGCACAATGCTTGCTTATAATGTACCAGTAATAGCTTATACAAAAGATGAAACGATTTATCAAAAACTAGATGCTTCTCGGAAATAGCTATAAATCAATCGTAAATAGTCATTTGACAAATTCAGATGAAAACAACCTTATTAATGATTTATCAGATTTAATAAATATAGAAAATGTAAATGGAGATGAGACTTTTTCTAAAGATGGAAACAGTCTAATTTGGAATTCAAAAGGAGCAGATATTTACTATCAGGGCGAAACTTCAAAGGAATTACCTATAGAGTGTATAGTAAAATATGAATTAGAGCGGAGAGGAAATTGAACCAAAAGAAATAGCACGGAAAATCTGGGAAAGTAAAAATTATTATCGAATATAAAAATAAAGATGAACACATAGTAAATATAAATGGAAAAGAAACAAAACTATACACACCATTTGTAGTAGTATGTGGAAGCATTTTCGATAATACAATTCACAGAAATATAGAAATCTCTAATGGAAAAGTTATTGATGATGGAACCAAAACCTTTGCCATTGGAATGTGTCTTCCAGGTTTAAAAGAAAGTCTAGATATAGAAGACATAAATGTTCCAAATAAGATTGAAATTACAATGGATACAACAAACTTTGAAACAGGAAATATAGCAAGTTTTGTTACACCAAAAGTCTTTGAAGAAAGTGATATGAAAATTTTTGATGACCTAGACGAAGTTTACTCAAAAGTAGACACATTAGAAAAATCTAGCAAAGAACTTGAAAAAGGTGCAAACACATTAAAAGATGGTGCAAGTGCATTTTATCAAAAATCAGAAGAATTTAATGTAGCAATGAAAAAAATTTCAGAAGGGACAGAAAGTGCAAGTAGTAACTATACTAAAATAAATGATGGAATTGACACATTAGCAGATGGAGCAAAGAAAATAAGCGATGGAAGTTCAAGCCTAAGTAGTGCTTTAGGAGATGTAAAGAAAGGAGTTGATGGAATAAAGGGGGGAACAAAACAGCTAAAAGATGGAGCAGATACTATGTATAGTGAAATTCAAAAATTTATGGCAAAACTTAATATCCCAGAAACAGACCCTAAAAGTATGCAAAATCAGCTTAAAACTTTGATAAGTGGAACTGAAAATGCAATTAAGGAACTAAATAAAGCAAATACAGATTTACAAGGAAAATTAGATAATATGGATAAACAAATTAAAGAACTAGAAACCAAGCTAGAAAGTTTAGATGAAACATCAAGTGAATATAGTGCAATATTTGCTATGCTTGAAAGTGCAAAAGCTCGGGAAAAAGGCAATAACCCCTCAAATTAATCAAGCTATGGGAGCAAATACTGAGCTTATAAAAACTTTAGAAGAAAGCTTAAAAACATATAATAATATTTTAGTAATCTTAAAAAATTCGAGCGAACTTACACGGAAGCTTAGCTGAATTGCCAAAAGGTGCACAAAAGTTATCAAATGGGGCAGAAGCCTTAATCTCTGCTGAAACAAAGCTTCAGACAGGGGTAAACACTTTAGAATCTGAATCAAAAAAACTATCAAGTGGAGCAAAAGAACTATCTGAAGGAACAAAAACATTAAAGGAAGGTTCAAGTGAAATGCAAACAGGACTAAATACACTAAAAAACGGAACAGCGGATTTAACAGAGGCAAACAATATGCTTAATGATGGAGCAAAAACTCTGTCAAATGGAGCAGATACATTAGCAAATGGAATGAGTAAGTTTAATAAAGAAGGAATAAGCAAAATATGTAATGTTATAAATGGAGACATGAAAGATGTATCAGCAAAACTTGAAAAATTACAAGAACTTGCAAATGAGTATGACAATTTCACAATGTTAAATAGAAACGAAGCAAAAGGAAATGTAAAATTTGTAATGCTAATTGATGGAATAAAATCTAGAGAAATTAGTCGGAATAGAGAAAAAAGATGATAATCAATAAAAAGTGTTTGAAATATTTATTTTTATGATATAATAAATCTAGTAAAAAATGTAAAATTAAGGGAGGTATTTTATGGGGTATTTAGAGAAATTCTTAAAAAAAACAGGTTGGATTTCAATTTTAACTTCTATTATCTTTATGATTTTAGGAGGAATCCTTATATGGAAACCTAATGAAACAATGAAATTCATTTCATATATACTTGGTGTTATTTTTATTCTAATAGGAATAGTTAAAACTATTAACTATATACTTGCTAAAGGAAAGTATGAGATGTACAATTACGATTTAGTATTTGGGCTTATGGCAATTGTACTTGGAATTATTACAATTTTTTGCAGTGATACTATTGGAGCCATTTTTAGAATAATAATCGGGATTTGGATTGTATATAGTGCATTAGTTAGACTAAGCTTATCACTAAAACTAAAATCACTAGACGTAAGTGCATGGATTTACAGTCTAATATTAGCACTAATCATGCTAGTATGTGGAATTTACGTTGCACTTAACGCAGGAAGTGTAGTTATGACAGTAGGTATAGTCATAGTAATCTACAGCATAATAGACATAGCAGAAGGAATAATTTTCATGCGTAATGTAAAAGATATATTTTAATTAATTAATTAATTAATGCTAGTGAAAAGAGAGAGAATTTTGACAATTAGATGACTATATGGTATAATTATACTAGACTTATTATGTTAAATAAGCTCGGACTCGAGCGAAAGGAAGGAGTAAAATTAAGTAATTATTCGCTTCAAAAAAACAAAAATAAAAACGAAGGAGATTTAAACACTATGGCAAAGAGAACAGCAAAAGAAGTCGAAAGGGACTACAAGCGGATTAAAGAAATTGTGGATACGACCTTTGTAACTTCAATTAAAGAAGTTGCAAAGGTAGCTAACTTGTCTCAATCTGAAGTCAGAACAAGTTTAGCAAAGCACCCCAGAGCAGAGAAAAGAATTCTGGAAAAACTTGAAGAAAACAGGCAAACGCTCAAAGCAAAGAAGGCAGAAGAACAAAATGAAGTAGGAAATCCTGAAGAGGTGTTAGAAGAGATTGACTCTAAACCTGAAGGAGGAGCCACCAAAGAAGTTGTGATTGATGCTTCTATTTCAGGCTTCAAAGGAATTGAAGGGATTCTTTCTGAGATTTGTAAATCAAATGCAAAAATCATCTTAACTAGCATTACCATCATTGAACTAGATAAGTTGCAAAAGAGAGATGATGAGCAAGCAATAGGTGCAAGACATATTCTTGCAATGGCAAGTGAAGACCATGAGAATTTCCATGAGGTTCTAATTGACGAAACAGTTGGTATTCCGGATGACTGCATTATCAAGTATTGTGCTGACAATAAGGAAAAGACAACTTTGTTTACGGCTGATAAAGCAATGTGCTTGAAAGCAAGAATGCATGGCGTAGAAACAAGGTATTTCAAAAAGAGACCTGACGCAAGAACTGCCCCTCCTAAAACAAAATTTAGCTCTATATTGACAAATGCTATTCAAGATGCAAAAAATAGTGTAATGAATACTAGTGAGCAAGTTACATTATATGATGCAAAAAAAATAGAAGACAAGTTGGTAATTAAGGCTTACAACACTGGTAAAAAAAGCATTTGTGTGATTTCTAATGATTGCAAATATACCTCTGGAGAGCATGAAATAAAAGTGGGAGATGATGTTTATCTGGCAACGAATAAGCAACAATATGTTACCTTTGCACATTATAGGATTACTTCTTTGAAGAGTAAAGAGAATTGCAAGTTAATCTTTTATTTAAGATTACAACATGAAGAGGAAATTTCCTACTTACCTAGCAAAAGTTACAGAAAATTTATGTGTGACTTCTATCGTGTGCATGATTTTCAAAAATACTTAATTGCAAAATAGTTTGACATCTAAGGCTAACTACACATAATTGTGTGGTTAGCCTTCCTTCTTAGTATTTTCATTAATAGCTAAAACATAGAATTATTATATAAGTTATAATATTGATTGTTTGAAAGAGGTGAGTTAGAAATTGTAACAAACTTAATGGAATAAATATCTGCATAAGTAGTAGTATTACTTTCTAAAGATTTTAGTAGAATGTAACTTGCACCAACATCTTGCAAAATTCCAATTCTATCTACTAAATTGTTAGTTCCAATCAAAAATTCAACTCTCACAAGTTTTCCAATTTGCTCCCTCAAAAAAGCAGGTGTATATATATTATTAGTCAAGATTTCTAGTGAATTTGAATTAGTAGTTACATGATTTTCCATTTGTCTTTGGTTTAATGATTTACTATCTTCCATAATAAAAAATCTCCTTTAATTAAAACTCAAGTATTTGCATAAAAAGCAGTTGGTCTATAAAAACAATGCTCGCCTAATCTAGTATGTAAAGTTCCTGAGCCGTTAGATGGGAATGTACTATTGCAACTAGGTTTAAATGGATTAAGATACCATAAGCATTCTCCAGTTTCATTTAATCTATTTCCAGCCATTACCCAATCTGCTATATTATAATGAACATCTGTTGGTGTCATATTATAGATATTTTGAGGATTATATCGATTTAAAAGTTCTTCGCTTGCACAATCAAATTGTCTTGGTTGGAATATAATATTTCGAATACTTCCACCTTGTGAGACTCTTGAATACTCTCCAATTGAAGCATTTACTCTATTCATTATTACAGAGGCAACTGCCTTCATTCCATTTTCCCCTTCGCCACCTGCCTCACATTGAATAATTCTTGCAATCAATTCCCTATCAGAATACCCCATAAATAATCACCCTATTTTTATATTATGAATTATTAAAAATAAATGTTAATATAAAAAGGTTCTATAATATTAGTTGGGGTGGATAAAACTCCAACTATTTTTGAAAAATAAAATAGTGCATTTATCAAAAATACCTGATAAAATATTTTTGTCTAAGAAAATATCAAAGGAGGTATT
>JAAWDU010000072.1 GCA_022793905.1 Clostridia bacterium | reverse complement strand
CTTGCTTTATGTTTTCTGTTTTTCTTATATCCATTCTAACTGATGCATAAAATTTAAGTGCTCTACCTCCTGTTGTTGTCTCTGGATTTCCAAACATTACTCCTATTTTTTCTCTTAATTGATTAATAAATATAAGCACTGTTTTAGATTTATTTATTGCACCAGCAAGTTTTCTTAGTGCTTGTGACATAAGTCTTGCTTGCAATCCCATATGAGAATCTCCCATTTCTCCATCTATTTCTGCTTTTGGTACTAATGCTGCAACTGAGTCTACTACTATAACATCTAATGCACCGCTTCTTATTAGTGATTCTGTAATTTCAAGTGCTTGCTCTCCTGTATCTGGTTGTGATACTATAAGTTCATTTATATTTACTCCTAAATTTTTAGCATATACTGGATCCAATGCATGTTCTGCATCTATAAATGCAACTTCTCCTTTCTGTTTTTGTGCTTCTGCAATTATATGAAGTGCAAGTGTTGTTTTTCCGAGAACTCTCTGGTCCATATATTTCTATAATTCTTCCTCTAGGAACTCCTCCTATTCCTAAAGCTATATCTAAACTTAATGCTCCTGTTGGAATCGCTTCTACTTCCATTGCTTTAAATTCTCCAAGTTTCATTACTGAGCCTTTTCCAAATTGTTTTTCAATTTGTCCCATTGCCATTTCTAATGCTTGTCTTTTTTCATTATTTTCTTTTGCCATTTTTATATCATCCTTTCTTATTTGTATGCAAATTTATATTCGTTAAACGTATGTTTGCATTTATTATATACTTTATTTTTTCTTAGGTCAAGCTTTTTTTGAAATTTTTCTTAATTTTTCTTATGCCAATTTTCTATATCGTAAAATATATTAAACCAATTACTTGAGCCCGTATGTGTTAAATTCTTTCCGAGTAATAAGTGTTATTCTATTATAATATAATCCTATATATGGTCTATCTTCCTCATAAATTTCTTGCATTTTTTTATATTTTTCCTTTAATGTTTTCTCATCTGTAATACTATATAACTCTCTTAATATTTCCATAGCTTCTTGATTTTCATAATTTGCAATATTGCCTTCTTTAAAATATCTAGAAAGATCTGGGCTTAATCCTACAGTAACTCCGAGTAATTACTATATCATAATTTTTATTTTTAATATTATTTTCATATGTCCAATCTCTTGCAGATATAATATTCACTTGTATACCCACTTCTTCTAAGTTTCTTTTTATAATTTCTGCTACTTTAACTCTTGCTTCATTTGTAGATTGTACAAGCAAATTTATTCTTAATCTTAAAGTGCTATACTCTCTTTTTTTCTGCCAAGTTCCATTCATATAATTCCAGCCTGCATTTTGCAATGTTTTCTTTGCTTTTTCTTGATTAAACTCATATGAGCTACTTTTATTATATAAATAACTTCCATATTCTAAAGGATTATCTGCTTGTAAATATTTACCATTATATACAGTATTTATAATTTCTTGTTTATTTATTGCATAATTTATTGCTTTTCTAACTTCTTTCTCTGATAGTAAATTGCTTTTTGTATTTATTGCCAAATAATCAAATTTTCTCCCATAAATTTCCTGCAAATTTGATCCAATAGTTCCTATTGTATCTTCTATACTTTGACTACCGAGATACAACCATATCAAGTCCACCAAGCTTATATGCGTTATATACTTCTGCTATTTCTTCATATTTTCTAATTGTCACTGTATCTATCCTAAGATTTTTATTTTCTATGTCCCACCAATTAGGATTTTTTTCAAATTCTATTTCTAAATTGTTCTCACTAGTTTTTAATTTATATTTCCCTGTTCCAATTAAACTGTTATTTTTCTCTGATGTTTTTATATCTTCATCTTTAAAAAGTTCTTTGCTAATTATTGGAAAAACTAAATTATATTCAAAAAATGGTTTTTCTTCATAAAGATATAATTTTACTAAGCTATCATTTATAACTTCTACATTTTCTATGTTTGAAACATTTGCATTGTAGATAGAATCTTCCCCTATTTCTCTTATTTTATCTATTGTAAACTTTATATCTTCTGCTTTAAAATTATTTCCATCATGCCATTTTACGTTTTCTCTTAGTTTTATTAAATATGATTTGCTTTCTACTTTAGAAAATTCTATTGCTAAAGCATTTTCTAATTTAAAATCTTTACTTATACAAAAAAGTGGCTCATATATTATTTTTAGCATGTCCTGTACATTCTGGTTTTTTGAAAGTAATGGATTTAAAGTATCTATGTTTGATATTCCAAGCCTTAAGTTCGATATTTCCTGTCTTACTTCTTGCTCTTCACTTACTTGATTTTCTTCAACTGTATTATTTTCTTTATTAGTGATATACCAAGCACTTACTATAATTATACAAATAAATACTATTCCGAATTATGTATTTATGTGTTTTTTTCTTCATTCTATCAGCCCTTTCCTAGAAATCCTTTGTTTTTAATTATCTCATATGCAAGCTCCATATTGTCATCTTCTGCCATTTTGTTTTTTCTAATATCTCCACATTTTATACATTTTGAAATTATTACATATCCCTTTTTAGAATTTATCTCTATATCAATTGGTTTTAAAAGTCCATGGCATTTTTCAGCTCTGTCTCCTGGATTTATATCTATATGTTTTGAAAAAAGACAATATGGGCAATGATTCCTACATGAATAACCAAGTGGTCCGTACTTTTCTGCCACAGTTTTCACAAATAAATGCTTCGTCTATTTCAGTAAATTTTGCTCCCATTTTTCCTCCTTAGACTAATATGAAAATATACTTCCACCAACAAATTCTCTCAATATAGAGCTTTCTGGTATATATTCTGTTCCTATTGATT
This sequence comes from Clostridia bacterium, assembly GCA_022793905.1. Taxonomy (GTDB): domain Bacteria; phylum Bacillota; class Clostridia; order TANB77; family CAG-508; genus JAAWPK01. Next base: position 11,859 of record JAAWDU010000072.1, on the reverse strand, counting down.
TAAAATATTCAAGAAGCTCTATTAATCTTTCTGCCTCATCATATTCTTCTTCTCCCTTTTTTATCTCTTTGAGTATGGGAATAGCATATTCTTTTAGTACTCCAAGCTCGTAAACTATTGAAGAATTAAACATAGCATCTGCTTCTTCTTGGAATGGATATATATACTTCTTTTCGCCTGCATTGACTGATTTCCATCTTTGTAAAGTTTCTTTTGCAGAATAATTTCTATATTTATAATCTCTAACTAGCCTTCTTATTATTCTTGTATCTGTTGTTGAAATTCTATTATGATAGTCTAAGTTCAATACCGTCAAGGCACTTAGGTATATTTTAAATTTTTTATCTTTAGGAATTGAATCTGTTAATTTATCATTTAAGCAATGTATCCCTTCAACAACAAGCACTTCATTATCCTCTAATTTCATTAGATTTCCTTTAAAATTTTTATGACCAGTCGAAAAATCAAATATTGGAATTTCTACTTCTTCACCTGCAAGTAATCTTAAAATATGTTCGTTGAATAGTTTTAAATCCACTGCTTCTATGCATTCAAAATCATATTCGCCATTTTCATCTACTGGATTTTGTTCTCTTTCTACAAAATAATTATCTACTGATAAAGTTTTTGGTCTTATTCCATTTAGCATAAGCTGTATTCCTAATCTTTTTGCAAAAGTAGTCTTACCGGATGATGATGGTCCAGCAATAAGAATCATTTTTGTTCCTTCTCTTTTTGCAATTTGGTCTGCAATATCTGAAATTTTCTTTTCATGAAGGGCTTCTGCTAAAAGAATTGTTTCTTTTAGATTATCCCCTTCTATACTCTTATTTAATCTATATGTTGTATTTAAGTTTAACAATCTATAAATTGTATCATACTCTTCAAGTGTTTTTGCAAGTTTTTTGTTATCAATAAATTTTTTTAGTTTGCTATCATCTTTTTTGCTTGGATACCTAAGTAAAAAACCATTTCCATATTTATTTAAATCAAATACTTTCATAAATCCTGTTGAAACTGGCATTGTTCCATAAAAATAATTGTAATAGTCTTTACAAAAATATAAAATTATATCTTTTTTTGTTTCTTTATTTATTTGTAAAATTCCTTTGACAGTTTTTTCTCTTTCAAAAAATTTTTTTGCTTCTTCTTTAGTCATACTAACCCTTTTTATAGGAATATCTTCACTTACAATTTCTTTCATTTTTAATTTTATATTTTCTAATATTTCTTCTGTTATTTCAAGATTTTCAAATGTACAATACATGGAATTATCTAGCTGATAATTTATTGTAAGCAAACTTTCCTTATAAAGTTCCTCTATTGCCATTGTCATTATGTACATAAGACCTCTTATATATAGCCTTTTTCCTTCTGTACTTTTATATTCTAATTCTTTTTCTCCATAAGTTTTTATTTTCATATTTCTTTTATTACTCCTCATCTAATTTAAGTACACTTAAAAATGCTTCTTGTGGCATTTCTACATTTCCTATTTGTCTCATTTTCTTTTTCCCTTTTTTTTGTTTCTCAAGAAGTTTCTTTTTTCTTGAAATATCTCCGTCCATAACATTTTGCAAGAACATCTTTCCTCATAGCGGAAATAGTCTCCCTTGCAATTATTTTGCCTCCACAAGCTGCTTGAAGTGGTATGGCAAATAGTTGCTTAGGTATTGCACTTTTTAGCTTCTCTACCATTTTTCTACCTCTAGAATAGCTATTATCTCTATGTACTATGAAAGACAATGCATCAACTGCCTCATTGTTTACTAATATATCTAATTTAACAAGATCTGCCCTTCTATATTCTTTGAATTCATAATCAAAGGAAGCATATCCCTTTGTTTTTGATTTTAAAATATCAAAAAAATCATATATAATTTCATTAAGTGGCAGTTCATAACAAAGAGTTACTCTGTTTGCATCTAAGTATTTCATATCTATATATACCCCTCGTCTATTTTGGCAAATTTCCATTATACCTCCGACAAATTCTTTTGGTGTAAGTATTTCTGCATTTACAATTGGTTCTTCTATATATGATATCTCTTGTGCTGTTGGTAATTCTGTTGGATTATATAGTTCAATTATCTCTCCATTTGTTTTGTGTACCTTATAGATAACTGAAGGAGATGTTGTTATTAAACTTAAATCAAATTCTCTATCTAGTCTTTCTTCAATTATTTCTAAGTGCAAGAGACCTAAAAATCCACATCTAAAACCAAAACCAAGTGCTACTGATGATTCTGCTTCATATTCTAAAGCTGCATCATTTAATTTTAACTTTTCAAGTGCCACTTTTAAAAATTCATAATCACTTCCATCCATTGGGTATAATCCGCAATATACCATTGGATTTACTTTTTTATATCCTGGAAGCCTTTCTTTTGCTGGATTTTTGTTTAATGTAATTGTATCTCCAACATGTATATCTGATAAATTTTTGATACTTGCTGAAATATATCCGAACTTGTCCGAGCAACTATTTCATCTCCTGGAACATATATTCCGAGGTTCAAAGCTCCCGTACTTCTACTACTGTAAACACTTTATTTGCTGCCATTAATAAAATTTCGTCTCCGAACTTTTACTTTTCCATCTACTACTCTAACATGTGCTATAGCTCCTTTATAATTATCATAATAAGAATCGAATATTAAACACGTTGTTTCCGCTTCTTCATCTCCCTTTGGAGCTGGAATTTTTTCTATTATTTGCTCTAGTACTTCTTCCACATTTAAACCAGATTTAGCAGATATACAAGGCGCTTCACTCGCGTCTATTCCAATTATATCTTCTATTTCTTTTTTTACTTCCTCTGGTCTCGCATTTGGTAAATCCACTTTGTTTATAACTGGTAATATTTCTAAATTATTCTCTAAAGCTAAATAAACATTTGCAAGTGTTTGTGCTTCAACCCCTTGAGACGCATCTACTACTAGAATTGCCCCATCACATGCTGCTAGACTTCTTGATACTTCATAATTAAAATCTACATGCCCTGGTGTATCTATTAAATTCAAAGTATATTCACACCCATCTTTTGCTTTATATCGCATTTTTACTGCTTGAGATTTTATTGTTATTCCTCTTTCTTTTTCAAGCTCCATATTGTCAAGCACTTGAGATTCCATTTCTCTTTCTGAAAGCACACCTGTCATCTCTATTAGTCTATCTGCAAGTGTAGATTTTCCATGGTCTATATGTGCAATTATACTAAAGTTTCTAATATAATCTTGTTTTTTTTGCATTTATGTTTTCCTTTCTATTTGTGTTTATCTTTTAATTATCTGCTAATTTCTTCTGTATTCTTTTCACTCTCTTGTGATAGTTTTCTCTTCTCTTCAGATATGTATCTTTCTCTTATTAAACGTTCTCTTCCTAGCGATTTATAATTTCGTACTAATAAATTTCTTCTCTCTTTATCAATTATTTTTTGAACTACTAATAAATCTAAAAATTCTGTATCATTCAATGTAGATAAATATTCCGCACCAAATTCCAATGCCATTCTACGTTTGAAACTTAAACTTTGTTTATTTCCTGCTATTTCTTCATTCATTTCCACTGTTTCTAACATAATTTCATTAAATTCATATATTTCTGGTGTTGTTCCTGCTATATATTGGCAAAATCCTTCATCTTCTGTACCACTATATCTATCCATAAGATATCCTGCTATACTTTTATCTATACTTGCTTCTCTTAATTCTTCTACATCTCCTAGTTCTCTTTCTATGACATCGCCAAAATGATTTATTAGTATATCAATTGAATTTGGTATTATTCTTTCTTCATCTAAAAGTGCAGATAAATTTATAATTCTTGTATTATTTAAATTTCCTAACTGTTTCATACTCTTGCCTACAATAGGATCCATTGTTATTATATCTCTTGAACTATGTTCAATTAGTGATTTTGCAAAAGTTACTTGTAATTTTCTTGCAATTCTTTGATACTGTTTTCTTGTATTTGCTTCATCTATTTCACTTCTAGTTATTCCTAATGCTTCTAAAATCTCTATATATTCTCCATCTATCTTATCAATAATTCCTTCAGTAAGTCCATCTAACAAATCAAATGAAGTATATACAATTCTATTACAAATTCTAATCAAACATCCTTCAATTGTCGCTGGTCTAATGCTCCTATCAAATCCTTTTTCTGTATGACAACTTAATAATTCATCTAAAAACTCTCCATTTGTTTTTTCTGGATTTGGTCTAGCTTCCATTTCAGAAAAAACTCCTCTATGAGAATTTATTCCATCGAAAATAACCCAAAGGCTTCTTCCTATTCTTTTCAATTCTGATTCTGATATATTTGGATTAAAAAATTTAATTTCTTCTATGATTTTTGCATATATCCTATGTCTATATATTAGCTCCTTTGGTCCTATACTATTATGTGTATACACACCTAATCCATATTTCTCTTTAATTTCTGAAATCCAGCCTTCTCCTCTAAAACCATAAAACATCTGTCCAATATCATGATTATTTGCAATCAAACGTGTTAATCCTACATTTAATCCTAATTTTTTTGCACATTCTACTGCAATTCCTTCTACCATTTCTTGGTGTATTTTTCCACTCTGTATTTTTTTGCTTGTGCTTCTTGCCCATAACACTCCCATTGTCTTTTCTGAACTTGTCCTATTAAATTCACCAATTACAGGTGAAATTTCTGTTCCGTATTCATCTAAAATTTGATATAATTCTTCTGAATAGTTCTCTATTCTTTTTGCTTGCACTTCTGCACATGATTTTTCATTCACATATCTACCTTTTCCTTTGTTTGTCTCATCAACTATCTGTCTCATTTTATTCATTCTCCTTTAATATGCTTATATGGAATACACAGTTCTAAAATCTCTTTTAATCTCTCGTTTTTTCCGGCTTAAATATAAATATCCTATTAATCCTTCAAATGCTGTTGAATGCATATATTCATTGATATCCGCATTCTTTGGTAAATGATGATTTTTTGCGTTTCTTGCTCTTCTTACTATTTCTTTTTCGTCTTCTGTAAGGTTCTCTTCTAGGTCTCTTAACTTATTTGCTTGAGCTGATGCTTTCACATATTTTATACTTTCCAAATGCAATTTATGCGGTTTTAGTTTTGTTATCTTTACTAACTGTTCTCTAATATATAATTCAAATACAGCATCTCCTATATATGCCCACGTAAGAGGTGATATTTCATTTACTGCTTTTTCTTCCATTTTCTCTCCAATCATATAACTTACCAATTTTAGTTTTATTCAAGTGTTATTTTTCCTATTTTTCCTTCTCTAAAGTCTGTCAATATCAAATTAGAAGTTTTTTTAATGTCTACTTCTCCACCTTGTTTATATGCACCTCTTGATTTTCCTATTTTAACTATTACTTCAAGAATTGCCATATTTTCTTTTTTCTCATTTAATATTTTTTTTATTTCTTCTTTTTCTAATTTATATTTTTCTACTAACTTATCTAAATGCTTTTCTAATAAAAATTTTATTAAGTAAAAGGCTATTTCTTCTTTATCTAATATTTCTTCTTTAATTGTTCCTGTAAATGCTAAGTTTAAAGCTACTTTGTCACTTTGAAATTTAGGCCAAAGTACTCCTGGTGTATCTAGTAACTCGATATTGTTTCCTAAACGTATCCATTGTTTTTTTATAGTTACACCTGGTCTATTTCCAACTTTTAGTGAGCTTTTTTGTGAAATTTTATTGATAAGTGAAGATTTTCCGCACATTTGGTATTCCGAAGCACAATAACTCTTATTGTTTTATTTATTCTTCCTCTTGCTTTTTCTTTTTCTGTTACCTCTTTCATTATTTCTTCAATTTTTGATATTACTTGCTTTATTCCTTTTCCATCATTTGCATTTATTAAAACTGCCGGTATTCCTTGTTTTTCAAAGTATTCTTTCCATCTTTTTGTATCTATTTCATTTGCTAAATCACATTTATTTAAAAGAATTATTCTTTTCTTTTGTTTAACTAATTCTTGTAAATCTGGATTTCTGCTAGAAATTGGAATTCGTGCATCTAAAAGTTCAAGTACCACATCTATTAATTTTAAATCTTCTGAAATCTCCCTTTTTGTCTTAGCCATATGCCCAGGATACCAGTTTATATTCACTTTATTTATTCCTCCTAGAATTTATATTGGTTTTTGTCTGCTCTTTCATCATACTTCCTGTCAAAGTCTTCGTTTTTAAAAAACCAATCTGTTTTTTTATCTACTGGATGTTCTTTTCTATTTTTGTCTAATAATAAATCAAATAATACAAGTATTGGTATGATTATTCCTATAAACGAGAACATAAAATTCCCATAATTTACTGCTTCATTGTTCATCATTGCCATTACTCCATTAAATGTATCTATTCCAAAATATAGTCCATGGCCTATAAGGTAAAAAACTCCTCCTAAACTTATTCTCTTTATTACTAATATTATTGCAATAAAATCTAAAAATAATAGTACTACTTCAAAATTCAAATCCATTGGTACTGCAACAAAATTTACACCCAAATTATAACAAAATGCTACTATTATTCTAAATATCCAAAATATTGCCATAAACATTACAAATAAATATGTTGTTAAACTTTTCATATTTTTCTCCTATCTCTTTAGTTTATTTTTCTATATTTAATATTTTAGCATAAATGAATTTTTTTATCAATAATTGTGAACAATAATTTATGGAAATCGTGAAAGGATATTTTTTATATGAATCAAATTATATGTACTTCGCATTCTAATGTAAAAAAGCTAGAAGAATCACTAGATTACACTAAAACAAATAAAAAGAAAAGATTTTTTAAATTGCAATTTTTATTTCTGCTCACTTTTTCTAGTTTTTTGATTATATATTATACTTCTACTAGATTTAATATAAGAAACCAAGAACGCCTATCAAAGAGTATTGCCCAAAGTTATCGGTATTACTAAAATTTATAATAGTAATAATAGTTATAATGCAATTCCTTTAAGTCAAGAAATAGATTTTTATGAAAATGGTTCTTTTTCTGTAATTGGACTCATAGATATTAAAAAGTTAAATATTTCTTACCCTATACTATCTGATATTAGTAAAGATGCTTTAAAAATTGCTATTTGCCGTTTTTATGGTCCTATGCCTAATAATGTACGGTAATTTATGTATAGCTGGGCATAATTATAAAAATGATACTTTTTTTAGTAATATTTCTAAATTAAACTACGGCGACATAATTGAAATACATGATAATAATCGGGAAAATTTTAGAATATTCGGTATATGATATTTATAAAAGTGAGCAAACAGATATATCTTGCACAAATCAAGATACAAATGGTTTAAAAATTATCACATTAATAACTTGTGATAGTATCAATGATAATTATAGAATTATAGTTAAAGCTAAAGAAAAATAAATGTAAAGGAGGGAATAGTAATTATAAGCTACTTCCCTCCAATTTATTTTATACATTATAATCTCTAACTTTCTTATAAGTATATACTGCAGCAATTGCACATGCTACTATTAAAATCCACATAGCAGTATCATTTGCTCCTGTTTTTGGTAAAAAACTTGAATTATTTGTATTATTATTTGTAATATTACCTATTGGAACTGGTGTAGGTGTTGGCGAAGGCGTAGGTGTTGGTTGTACATTATTTTGAATTATTGGAATAGTTCCCATATTTAAAGAATTTACATCTCCAACTGTTGCTTTTGAATTTCCTGTTAATCCGCAAACAATTGCAATCATAATAAATATTAATAAAATTTTCTCTAGTTTCTTAAAATTTTTCATAAGACTCTCCTTTATATAATTAGTATACATTTTCATATTATTATTTATACTATACTTTAAATAATTTTTCAATAGTTTTTTTAAAATTTGTTAATTTTTTTATTTAATCATTAAAATCATCATATGTCGCACGTCTTCTTGCTTCTCGTTTCGAGCTTCTTGAAGGTCCTTCTCCTCTATTTCTAAATTTAGCAAATACAAACCAACATATTCCAAAAATGATTACACCGTACAATAATTCCTATTGCTATTTTCCTACCTATTTTTGTTGAAATCCCTTGTTCTTCATCGTTTTGATTTTCTTCTTCTGGTGTTTTTAAATCTACTATTGATTTGTTTACCTTAATTGTGTATACTGTTTTTTCTTCATTGTCTCCTTCTCCTCTTGTTAATGTTATTGTTACTTCATTATCTCCTTCTAAAAGTTCTTCATGTCCTTCAATTTTTATATTAGCATTTTCATCATTTGCTGTTGCAACTATGCTTAATTTATCCATATTTGTTACGAATACAGAATATTCAAAGGTTTCTTCATCAAAATTTGGTGTGAGTTCTGCATCATCTATCATTAAATATGATAATCTTAAAAGTTGTGGTACATTATTTTCTTCTGGAGTAGGCTCTGGTGTTGGAGTCGCCAGTTGGCTTCCTCCTGTTCTTCCTTCACTTGCAAGCCTTTTTATTCTTACTATATAATTTAGTTTTGCACCATTTGTTCCTGTTACTGTAAGTGTCACTGTATTTGTTCCTGTCTTTAGCTCTTTTTTTCCTGTTCCTGAAATTTTTGCACCATTACTTGAAGCTACAGCTGAAACTTCTGTACTAGTAACATCTGCGCCTACTGTTACTGTCATATCTGTCCCTGGGTTATTGTACGTTTTTCCAGCAACTGTAATTGATTTTAGTTTAGAGCCTGATGTATCAGGTGCCGATTGCTTTTCATTTACTGTGATTGTTACTGATTTTGCTGGTAAATTTAATTCTTCATTTGTTTCTGAATCTCCAAGTGTTACAGGAGTTAATGTGATAGTTGCTTTTCCTGCCTTTTTTGCATTAAGATTTATTGTTTGGCTTTCATTTTCAACCCAATTAAATGAACCTCCTACTTCTACTACACTTGGATTCGAAGAAGTTATTGAAAATTTTCCTCCACATTTTGTTGTTGTTGTTGTAAATGTTGTACTTTCCCCTACTGTTAGCGTCGTTTTTCCCACTTTGATAGAAAAACTTCCCGCAGCTTCTACATTTCCCTGCATAAAAATTAGTCCTATTATTACTAAAATAATTAGTGCCATTTTTTTCAGAATTTTATTATTCATTAAACTTAAGCTCCCTTCTCAATCTATTACCCTTGATTTAAGGCTCCTTAAAGTACTCTGATGTAACATATCCTTCTGAGCCATCTCCTCTTCTTATTTTTGCCCATTTTATTCCATCACTATTTCCAGCATTAAAATCTAAAACTGTAACATATTCTTTACTAATGTATGCCATAATGTTATTTCCTTTATTAGGTGAACTTCTAAATGATACATCTGTTGCGTCTATATAACGTGTATTAGAATTGTCCTTATCTATTCCTGTTGGCTTTTCACATCTATCTGGCATATTATTAAATACAGGTATTATAAAGTTTAATGATTCACTTCTATTATCACCATATCTATTAAATAATATTCTTGCTTGACTTGATGGATCTTCTATATTAGTCATGTATTGATGTGTATATAGTGGATGTTTTCCATTATCTATCACATTAAATTTATAGAAATATGCTGTATTTTGTCCTATACTTACATAGCTATCGCTCATTTGCTTAGCTCCTTCTACTATTGCTGTATATTGATTATTCCATCCTTTTCCTTTTGCATATTCAAGTCCTTTTCTTATTGCATCATCTCCATCCGTTGCTCCCCAATTGAAGAAGTTATAATACCCTTCATATCCTGGATATTTTCCACTTACTGAACCGCTTCCATTGCTTCCTACTTCTTGTATTATTTTTATTGCTATGCTATATGGACTTATTCCACTTTCTTCTGCTGCTTTCATTATTATTTCTGAATATCTCATTGTCTGTTTTGCTGAAGTTGTTTCAGATATTGTAATTTCTGTATTTCCTATAATATGATTCTTGGTTTTCATATAGTCTGATGCTTTTATTTCTCCATCTCCATTTGTATCTGCTGCTACTTTTTCTATTTCACTTAATGTCGTATTTCCAATTATGTAATTTTTAATTTTCATGTAATCTGATGCTTTTACTGCTCCATCACAATTTACATCTCCAATTACTATCATCGTATATTCTGTATTATATTGTTTATTTATAAATTTATATCCAGTTCCTGCTGTATCATTTGCTGAAATAGTTTTATTTTCTTTATTTTTAACTTCAAAATTTGTCATTCCAATTGCTTGTGCAACTTCTGAATTCTTTGTCCCTGGTTTTACAATTATCCTTCCACCTTCTTGTTTTGCTTTAATAGATGTATCTTCTCTTTCTGCTGAAATAGTGACACTTGCGTTCATAAATGTATTTTTTATGATTTTTTCTACTCCTTCTTTATTATGTACAGATGAATTGTATGACATTTCTAAAAATTGGAATATTCCAGCTTCGTCTAAAAAATTTCTAGGGTCTGCATAGTATGCTATTATTCCAGGTCTTGCACAATAGTATCCTCCTCCTGTATGTTGATTTGTCACATAATTAGGGTCTGTACTGTGCATTGTATTTTTATTTGCTGGTGAACTTTCTCCATTTATAAAATCTTGCCAGTTTAAGCCTGTATAAAATGCTGTAAATGTCCAATTTGAATATGTATTTTGAAGTTCACGTAAAGCTTGCTGATAACTTTCAGGGAATGCATCAATTCCTGTCCTCTTACTTTGTGTTACAGCTTGTACTTTTGTAGATAATATAGTCATATTAAATATCATTGATAAGCATATTATAAAAATCATTTGTAATATAAATACTTTTTTCATTTTATTTTTTATTATTTGCATTTTTCCTCCTTCGCTAAGTTTCTATAACTTAGCTGTTTCTTAAACTTCCTTTGATTTATTTTTTCATTTTTTGATATTATTTTTTAATTTGTAAATATAGTATAACATTTATTGTCGATTTTAGTCAATGTTTTTCACACATTTGTAAAGAAACTGTAACAATGGAAAAATACAGTGTTTTAGGTTTTTTTTGAGATATAAAAAAATTCTTAAGAACTCATAGCACTATTATCTCGCCATGAGTTATTTTTGCATATAATTTAAAAGCAGATAACTATCTGCTTTTAATATATTTTTTTACTGTTAACAAGTTAAAATTTAGGATGCCAAAATGCTGACAATGTTATCTTTTTCATATAATATTTTATTTTTTATCTTTCTTTTTAATCTTACTATTTATTTCCTTTATCGCCTTTAAATATTCTTTTTCAACAGGACTAATAGTTTTTACTTGATATTTTTTATATTCTGATTTTGCTTTTTCAATTGCTTGATTATGACTAATACTTCCTGCACCAATTAACAACTTTTCACCAGTAGAAGAAAGTATCGTATCTAATTGTTTAATATAATCTTCCATATACATTGGATTATGTCTTATTGCTTGTATCTCAGCAAAATCGAAATATCCTGATACCAAGTTATTTAAAACTTTTAATTCTTCTTCACTTAAATAATTTTTAGCAATAACTACATCATTTAATACTGGAATATCTCCTTTAAATGTTGTTAGTCCCATAAAGGGCTTTTCGGAATCTGCTCTTTCATATATTACTTCCGAAGCAGTATATCCATGAGCTGCGTAGTGTAATTTATTTTGAACTATTTTAAAGAATTCAATTGATTTTTCATCTTTTGGATTGTAATCTACTGCTGTTGCATATAAATCAAGAACTTGCCTATAAAGGACTTTTTCTGATGATCTAATATCCTTAATTCTAGCAAGTAATTCTTTCCAATAATTACCTCCACCATTTCCTTTAAGTCTTTCATCATCCATAGTGAAGCCTTTTATCATATATTCTTTTAATCTTTCTGTTGCCCATTTT
>JAAWDU010000071.1 GCA_022793905.1 Clostridia bacterium | reverse complement strand
TCAAAGGAATTTAACTAGAAAAGGAAATTACTCACTTAATCAAACTGCTAAAAATGCAGGCGTAAAAAATTTTGATAGATTTCACAATTCGGGTTATAAAGGTTTATATAACGAAGAAACGGCTGACGATATTGCTAAAAGGAAAGGATTAAGATATAGAGAAGATATTTTAGATAATATGGGCAGTGAAGAACTTGCAGCAAATCTTTTTCGCATTACACAGACTGAATCAAGATTAAAAAAAGATAATATTTGTAGCGAAAAAGAAGCCAATAAAACTCATTATAACATCGGTAAAAATATAAGAGAAGTAATTGCCAAAAATGGTGGTACTATGCCAGAAGAATTGCCTACTCCTAAAAAGAGCTTGAAACAATTAGAAAAAGAAAACAAGAAAAGTTTGAAAAAGAAATAATGATATTTGATAATTCTAAATAATTTGAGCAATAATTTCCATAATTTATTTGCAATTTTATGTAAAATCGTGTATAATATAAAGTAATATAGGCAATGTTCTGTATTGTTTCCCCAGTTTTCACTGATTAGTGAGAGGGATTTCCTCTAGCTTTTTGGTTTAACATATAGAAGATATTAAACAACAATAAAAGGATAATAGGAGGAATTTATTATGTACGAAAAATTAAACACTTTACGGTTAACTTGCAACATTGCAGGAAGTGTAGCACTTTTAATCTACATCATGCTATGTTTCGGTGGAAGCAACAGCGGTTTTCTTGTGATTAGAGTAATCACGGCTGTAATTGCTTTAACTGCTTATTCTATCAAGTGTGGTGCAGAGATAATGAGCGATGAGAAGTTAGGAAATACAATTTTCCTTATGGCGATTTGCTTATTCGACATAATCTTCAGTGCAATAATGTTGGTTTAAGTTTTCACAAAAAGTAAAGAATTATCTTTCTTTTCCTCGAAAGAGGTTTCTTTTTTTGTCTAAAATTTTTAACTATCTATTGTAAAATTTATTGTTTTATGTTACATTATAAATAGTCAAAAGACAAGTTTGCAAATATAATACTTGCAAACTATTGATATGACTACATTTAAGAGTTGAAAATAGATATTTTTTTGCCCTACTGATTTCGCAAACGTGTCTAGTTAGGGCACCAAATTTTCGGTTTTAGAGTAATCTAAGACCTCTATTTTTTATTTTATAGAGTGTCATGCAATAGCACTGAACATCTCCAATACTCTCTCCTATAGGAGTAAATTTTTTTGCCTATAATCAAATAATTATAAACCTTAGCTCAGCACTTGCACCAATACCATTAATGGAATTTCAAGTAATCTGACAAAATAAACAGACTTATTAATCAATTCAGACAATTTCTCTTGGGATATGCCCTCTTTAAAATTATTATCAACATCAGCCATAATCTATAACCTCTTTTTCAATAAAATTCTAACAATAATTAATGCTACCAGTAAATACAAATTACAAATAAACTTAAGAAACAAGTGAGCTTTACATTTTCTTTTTTTAATGATACAATGGTCAAAAAAATAATTTAAGTTTCAGAAGGAGTCCAATTATGGAAGACTTTAAAAGAGAGGTAAATACAACTCTTATTAACAAATTAAAAGGAGAAATACTCTTTAATGAAAAACTATTAGAAGATATAAAAAAAGGAGATATTATCCCTGCAATAAGAGAAGATAGAATAGATTTCTATTATTATAATAGCTTATTATTTCAATATAACGGAATTTTCAAAACTCATTCTAAATTTGCTTTTGTTCCAAAAGAATATAAACCAACCTATGTAGCAAATGGAACAGAACTTGGAGAAGTAGTAGACTTTTATGTAGGATATGAGAATATTAAGGAAAGAGCAAAATTATATACTTCTCCTGAATCAATAGGAGTACATAGTATCTGTAAAGCAGGTAGCATATTAAATAACAATGATTATATAGTATTAGACATAGAAATTGCATTTACACCCAATAAAGACAATAATGAAGTACAAGCAACCATAGACCAACTAGAAACATCTAAAAAGCAAAACCGTATTGACATTCTATTATATAGCATAAAAGATAGAAAATTATTATTTGTGGAGGCAAAGCACTATTCTAATAAAGAAATAAGAGCAAATGATATACCACCTGTTGTAAATCAAATAGAAAGATACAATAAAGAAATAAATAATAATTATAATGAATTACTAAAATCATATTCAAACTATATTAAAAATTTGAATGAATTATTTGAAAATGAAATAATACCTGTTCCAATCGAAATTGTTAAACAATGTGGTTTAATAATATTTGGATTTGATAGTAACCAAAGAGACGAATATTTAAAAGAGAAAATACTACCAAAACTTAACGATATAAAAACATACTCAATAGGAAATGCTAAAGATATTGAAATACAAAAGTTATATAATGCATTAGTATAAATCTTAATTAAAAATGAAAGCATAGAAGATATACCTAAAAAAGTAAAGTGCATAAGTTTGGTACCTTTAACTTACACACTTTATTTTACACTATCATTTTTTAAGATATAATTATAACTTTTCAACTATTAATCCTTCATTTTTGTTATCTATTATTACTTTACTCTTAGGCATGATTTCTTGTTTTAATATTTTTTCTGCAATCATTGTTTCCAATCTCTTCTTAACAAACCTTTTTAGCGGTCTTGCACCATATACTGGGTCATATCCATTTTCGATTAAATACTCTTTTGCTTTATCTGTTAATTCAAGTGTTATCTGTTTATCTTCAAGTCTTTTTTCCAAGTCTTTTATTATTAAATCTAATATTTTAGAAATCTCTTCTTTTTTTAGTGGTTTATAAAATACAATTTCGTCTAAACGATTTAAAAATTCTGGTCTAAATGTTCTTTTTAATAACTCACTTACCTTTTCCCTTGCCTCTTCCTTTATCTCGCCCTTTTGATTTATTCCCTCTAATATAAAATTTGAACCTAAATTAGATGTAAGAATTATTATAGTATTTTTAAAATCAACTGTTCTTCCTTGAGAATCAGTTATTCTCCCATCATCTAACACTTGAAGAAGTATATTAAATACATCTGGATGTGCCTTTTCAATTTCATCAAATAAAACTACTGAATATGGCTTTCTTCTAACTGCTTCTGTTAGTTGACCTCCTTCTTCATATCCAACATATCCTGGTGGTGCACCAATTAGCCTTGATACAGAATACTTCTCCATGTATTCTGACATATCTATCCTTATTATATTATGTTCATCGTCAAATAAGCTTTCAGCAAGTGCTTTCGCAAGTTCTGTTTTTCCTACTCCTGTTGGACCTAGGAATAAAAACGAACCTATTGGCTGATTTAGATTTCCTATTCCCGCTCTCGACCTTATAATAGCTTCTGAAACATCATTTACGGCTTCTTCTTGCCCTATTACTCTTTCATGAAGAATATTCTTTAAATTCAATATCTTCTCTCTTTCTCCCTCCATAAGCTTGCTGACTGGTATTCCTGTCCATCTAGAAATTATTTTTGTAATTTCATCTTCTGTCACCTTATTTCTAAGCAAACCTTCTTCTTTGCTTTTTTCTAAGATTTTTTCTTCTTCTTCTAATTCTTTTTGTAACTCTGGCAACTTTCCATATCTTAATTCTGCCACTTTATTCAATTCATAATTTCTTTCGGCTTTTTCTATTTCTAATGTTGCTTTTTCTATTTCTTCCCTTAATTTTTGTACTTTACCTATGGATTGTTTCTCATTCTCCCATTTAGCTTTCATTGTATCAAATTTAGTCTTTAGCTCTGCTTTTTCTCTTTGAATATCTTCTAATCGTTTTTTTGATATTTCATCCTTTTCCTTTGATAATGCTGTTTCTTCTATTTCAAATTGCATTATTTTTCTCGAAATTTCATCAAGTTCTGTTGGCATAGACTGCATTTCTGTTTTAATCATGCTACATGCTTCATCAATTAAATCTATCGCTTTATCTGGCAAAAATCTATCTGATATATATCTATGTGACAGTGTACTTGCTACAATCAGACTATTATCTGAAATTTTTACACCATGATATACTTCATATTTCTCTTTTAGTCCTCTTAAGATTGATATAGTGTCTTCGACTGTTGGTTCCTCTACTAAAACTGGCTGAAAACGTCTTTCTAAGGCTTGATCTTTTTCTATATACTGTCTATACTCATTTAATGTTGTTGCACCAATGCAGTGTAATTCTCCTCTTGCAAGCATTGGCTTTAAAAGGTTTCCTGCATCCATTGCACTATCTGTTTTACCTGCACCAACTATTGTGTGAATTTCATCTATGAATAAAATTATTTTTCCTTCACTCTTCTTTATTTCTTGAAGCACTGCTTTTAATCTTTCTTCAAATTCTCCTCTATATTTTGCACCTGCAATTAATAAGCCCATATCAAGTGAAAATACTGTACAATCTTTTAATCCTTCTGGCACATCCCCTCTTACAATCCTTAATGCTAATCCTTCTGCTATTGCGGTTTTACCTACTCCCGGTTCTCCTATTAAACATGGATTATTTTTTGTTTTTCTTGATAATATTCTAATTACATTTCTTATCTCTGTATCTCTTCCTATCACTGGATCTAGTTTTTGCTTTCTTGCTAATTCCACTAAGTCTTGACCATATTTTTTTAATGCATTATATGTTCCTTCTGGGTTATCTGTTGTTACTCTTGTATTTCCCCTAACACTTGATAACGCTTTTAAAAACTTATCTTTTGTAATACCATATTTATTCAATAATTCTTTTATCTCTTTGCTTTGATTATCAAATATTGCAAGCATGATATGTTCAACTGAAACATAATCATCATTCATATCTTTTGCAATTTTTTCTGATTTTGCTAAAACTATGTCTACATCTTGTGAAACATAAAATCCGTTCTTTTGGTCTTGCTCCTCCTGTCATTCTTGGTCTTTTTGAAATTATACTTTCTAGCTCTTTTTCTACATTTTCATTTTGATTTATTTTTTTAAATAACTCTTTTATTAAGCTATCATCTTGTTTAAGTAATGCTAAAAGCAAATGTTCTTCTTCTATTTGCGCATTTTGATTTTCTATTGTAATGTTTTGTGCTTCTTGCAATGCTTCTAAAGATTTCTGTGTAAATTTTTGAATATTCATAAATTATCACTCCTTACCTTTATTATGTTGTTTATAATTATTTTTATGTTTACATTACAATATATTATAATACCAAAAATTAGCACTGTCAAGTAATGAGTGCTAATTTTTTTTAAATAGCACAATTTAGTTCAAAATAGAATTCTACACCATCCACTTTATTTTCTACACCATATTTATTATTCATATTTGTCATTATAGCTTTCACAAGTGATAGTCCTATTCCTGTTCCTCCATTTTCCCTATTTCTTGATGTATCTACTTTGTAAAATCTGTTCCATATTCTTATCAAATCTTCACTTTCTATATTTTCTCCTGTATTAAATACCTTTACCCTCAACTTATTTTCTCTTATCTCATAACTTATTTCAATCTCTTTTTTTCCATCAATTTCTGAAATATTTTTTATGGCATTTGTGAAATAATTATTAAAAACTTGTTCAGTGTAAAACTCATCTGCTATTACATATACTTCCTTATCTTCAAATTTCACTGTTATCTCATCATCATCAAGTACTTTTTTTGATTTTTTAATTACTTCACAAATTAACTCAGACATATTAAATCTTGTTAAATTAAATGCATTTTTTCCATATTCTAATCTCATAAGCTCTAATAGTTTTTTTACAACTATATCCATCTTATTTGCTTCATCTAATATTACTTCAGCATAAAATTTTCTACTTGCTTCATCTTCTGTTATATTTTCAACTAAGCCTTCTGCATAACCTTGTATCAATGCTATAGGTGTTTTTAGTTCATGTGATACATCTGAGATAAACTGCTTCCTCATTTCATCTGTTCTCGATTTTTCCTCTATATCTTTTTCTAACTCAATATTAGAATTTCTAAGTTGTTTTATTGTTTTTTCCAAAGTTTCAGACATTGAATTTATATTTCTTCCGCAGGTTGTTTATTTCATCTTCTGTCTCTCCTATTTCATACTTTTGGCTAAAATCAAGTTCTGATATCTTTGTCGTAATTTCGTTTAACTCTTCTATTGGCGATGTAAATTTTCTTGAAATTACTAAAACTATCATTCCACTTACAATTATTGTTATACATCCCATAAGCATTAAAAATTTATTTGCTATTTTTACACTTGCCTGTATCGAAGCTATAGCAACTCTTATGTATAATTGATAGCCATTATCCAAATTTGCGGAAAGTAAAATAAATGACATTTCTGTTTTTTTATCAACCATTTTCTTTATTTCTACATTCTCATCACTGTGAAGTATATTTTCGTCTAATCCTCTTAATTTGTTCGAGCTAGCATCTGTTAGCGAAGATATAAAGTCTTTACTTGTTGTATATATACCTGTAGTAGTTTTTATTAAAATATCAAAATCATTACTGAAAGACATTTTCTCTAAGTCCAATTCTATATTACTACTTTTGAATTTTCCATTATAGTAGTCATTTATTACCTGGTAAGCTGAAAGGAGCATTGCCTCCTTAGAATATATATAGTAGAATTCTAGCACAAAGCTATTTACAATTATTAGAAAAGTAATTATAATAGTTGTTGTTATACATAATGTCATAAATAACTTTACTCTAACACTTTTAAATCTTTCTTTTATATTTGCAACCACTTTTTACCCTCACTTAATTTCAAATTTATAACCTATTCCTCTCATTGTCTTTATGTATTTTCCTTTTTTTCCAAGTTTGTGTCTTATTTTTTTTATGTGGCTATCTATTGTTCTTGAATCTCCATAATAATCATAGTTCCATACATTATTTAATATTTTGTCTCTTGAAAGTGCTATTCCAATATTATCTACTAAATATTTTAATAGTTCATATTCTCTTAGACTCATTTCAATTAATTTTCCATCTAGTTTTACTGTTCTACCACTCTCATCTATTTCTATTCCTCCATAATCAGATGTTTTACTAACATTTGTACTTGTCCTTTTTAGTATTGCTTCTACTCTTGCAACAAGAATTTTAGGACTAAATGGTTTTGATATATACTCATCTACTCCTAATTCAAATCCAAAAAGCTCATCTTGTTCTTCTCCTCTTGCTGTAAGCATAATAATTGGTACTCTTGAGCCTTGTCTTATTTGTCTTAAAACTGACCATCCATCTAACTTTGGCATCATAACATCAAGCAATATAAGATTAATTACTTCTTGCTTTTCATTAAAGATTTCTAGTGCTTCTTCTCCGATCTTTTGCTTCTATTACTGCATAATCTTTTTTTGAAAGAAAGTCTTTTAATAATGTTCTCATTCTTTGTTCATCATCTACAACTAATATGGTTGTACTCATGTATATCCCTCCTATATAATATAAACACATTATATATTATATAGGGTCTTTGTGTCTATACTGTGAAGGAATTTAGTATTTTTATCTTTAAATCTCTACTAAAATAATGTCTTCTCCTATACATCGTATATTTTTCCATGGTATAACCACATCATTATTTCCTGCAAATATATTGAGCTTGCTATTACTTCCCGGCACTATTATAGAGCTCGTGGTTGTTATTTTGATAATCGGTATCATTTGTGAAACTGCTACTGCTTTTACTGCCATTTGACTGATACTCATCAGAGTTTATGATGTATTCTTGCTTTGCTTGTTTGCTTAGGTTGCCTTCTAGTACCATAGGCTCCCCTATCTTGAAGTATATTTCTAGTTTTATATGTTTTCTGTTATTATCTACTTTTGATACATAGATTTTATCTACTAATAGCTTGATTAAATCTTCTATGTTTTCATCTATGTCAATTTCTTTTTCTAGTGCATTTTTTATCTGCTTCATATTTTCTTCTAAAGAAGTAACATTTTCTTTTTCTTCTTTTAGTTCTTTTATTTGCTCATTATACCTTTGTATTTCTTTGTTTAATTCTTCATTTCTTTTGTAAAATTCCTCGTCTGTTACGAGATTTTTTATTGTAAGTTCTAATAGTTTATCTTTTTTACCATTTGCTTCTTTTATCCTATTTTCTAAATCTTCTATATCATTTTTTATATCTTTTACTTGATTAAATTTCTTGTATTTATTTAATAAGTCCTCAATTATTTCTTCTTTATTTTGTAGAAATTTACTGAGTATTGTTTTAAATATTTCTATAAGTTCTGTTTCTTGAATAATAGGGCTTTCACATTCTTTTAGACCGTGTGTTATATATTTGCTACATGCCCAAGCTGGTTTATTTGACCTTTTTGCTCCTGATATTCTGTTAAATCCTGGCATGTATTCTTCCCCTTCATGTTCTTTGCAAAATATTAGCCCACTAAAGGTATATCTATTTTTAAATACTTCTTTGTTTTCTACTTTGTTTAGACAGCTTTGTGATTTCTTTTCTAAAAGATTATTGCATTTTTCCCATAGTTCTTCAGATACTATCTGTGGTATGTTTTCCTTACATTCAAATACTTGCCATTCTTCTTTTGGCATCCTTTGTGCCTTATGTAATTTGTAGTCTACTACTTTTACAGTTCCTGTCCTGTAATATCCTTTGTATTTTGGGTTTCGTATAATTCTTCTTAAACTTTGTGATGATATTGGGGTACCATTTTTTCCGGACATATCCTTTGTCCTTAAAATATTCTGATATTCTATAAAATCCCATTTCTCCGACTTGCATATATTTCAAATAATTCTCGTATCATTTTTGCTTCTTCTTCGTGTACTACTAGCTTTCCTTTGTCTTTTCTATATCCAAATATATTGTTATTTCCAAGCACTCGTCTTTTTTCAATAGATCTATTAAATCCAAACTTTACTCTTTCTGATAACTTCCTTACTTCATCTTGTGCAACACTCGCCATAATCGTTAGTCTAAGCTCTGAATCTGGCATAATGGTATTTATATTATCAGACTCAAAATATACTCCTACACCGTTTTCTAATAGCTTCTGGGTATAAGAAATACTGTCTAGTGTGTTTCTAGCAAAACGAGTTACTTCTTTTGTGAGTATTAAATCAAATTTTCCTTTTTTGCTATCTGCAATCATTCTTTTAAATGAATCTCTTTTATTTACACTCGTACCACTTATACCCTCATCTACATATCCATCTACAT
>JAAWDU010000081.1 GCA_022793905.1 Clostridia bacterium | reverse complement strand
GAGATTTTGCGACTTTGACTTCTTTCAGATTCCTCCTCACGAAGGACACCCTTGCCATTTACTAACGGTTCGCCACTATCAGGCACCGTAAGGGACTTTTCACCCTCAAGTTGTTGCCCATGCTAGGCACACTAAAAAAGGAAACATCTCCTTATGGCATGTCTCCTTTTTACTTCTTATTATTTCAAATTAGCTTGTAATATCCATTGTAACATTCATTGTTGTATTATCATCTGGTCCATAGAATGAGAAACGAACTCCACTTCCTCCTGAAAGTCCTAAATATACATTCTTATATGTATGGTATTGTCCATCACTAGGAACATAATATGTTTTAATCACATTTCTATTTTCAAGGTAAACTTCTAATCTTAAGTCTGCATTACTATTAGGCGCTGTCACTCTAATATTAATATCTAAAAACATTCCAGAACATCCTCTAGATATGCTACATCCTCCTCTAAATGAAAATTGAAATTCATCATATGTTAAAGGTGAAACACCTATACTTGCTTTAACTGGTACACACATTGATACTGCTGAAAATGCAATAAGAGCAACTAGCATACAAGTCAAAATCTTTGTGTAAATTTTTTTCATAAACTTCACTCCTTTTCTTTATTATGTTCATATAATATCAGCATTTTATGTTTATAAAAACTTACGACAAAAAAAGATAGCTTTACTTTACATTATTTTGCTTCAGGTATTTCTTTTTCACTTTTATTTATTGGCTCCCCTATAACAGTTTCTATATTTTTAAGTTCTGATTTTAAAATTTTATATAAATTTGCATTTATTTTTTCTGTATTTCCTGCTTCATAATCGGCAATTTCTGCTCTGATATCTAATAATTCATATCTATTTTTTCCATTTCCGTTTCCTCTATCATAGCAATATACTGGTACATAATCTACTGAATCAATTGAAATTTTTCCATTTACTCCATTTTTTCTTATATTCATATTAAGTATTGCAGTACTTTTTGTATGTTCAAATGTCTGCCCTGAAATGAAATTTCCTAATGCGTATATAACAAATACTTCTTTTTCTGTTCCATCTTCTAATTGTATAATTCTTTTTTCCATTGGTTCTACTACATGAGCATGATTTCCGAATTATTATATCAACACCATTTTCAAATAAAAAATCTGCCCATTTTTCTTGTTCTGAATTTTGTTTTTGAGCATATTCAACACCCCAATGCATACTTACACATATAATATCTACATTTTCAGCTTTAGCAAGTTTTAATTGTTCTAATATAAGTTCTTTTTCTAATAAATTAACAGAAAATTCTTTTCCAGCTTGTACTGGTATTCCATTTGTTCCGTAAGTAAAAGATAAAAATGCAATTCTAATTCCATTTACATTTTTTATTAATATATCCTTCTGTTCTTCTTCACTTCTAGCAGTTCCAACATGTTCTATTCCGATTTCATCAAGCTTGTCTAGAGTACTTACAACACCTGTATATCCCTTATCTAAGCTATGATTATTTGCTGTTGAAACTACATCTATTCCAATATTTTTTAAGGCTTGACCTAATTCTGATGGTGAATTAAAAGTAGGATACCCAGTATAACCTCTATCTGCTCCTGCAAAAGTAGTCTCAAGATTACTTATTGCTATATCTGCTTTTGTTATATATTTTGCAACATTTGCAAATACTGGTGTAAAATCATAACTTTTTGTTTTAGTATCATATGCCGAATTAAAATTAGTAGTATGGCACATAACATCTCCTGTTGCAACTAAATTGATAACAATATCCTCTGGAATAACTTCTTTTTGCTCTTTTTGCTCTTCCTCTGGCTTAGAAGCTATATTTATCGCACTATTTATACCAATCGTTATTGCAATTATTGCAGATATAATAATTATTAAAGATATCAAAAACTTCTTATAATCTATTTTTCTTCTTCTAAAACTTCCTCTATTTCTTCTTCTCACTTTTTTCTATCCTCCCTAATTCCTTTATATACATTATATCAAATCACTATATTAAAAGTCTATAGAAAATTTTCATTTTAGTATTTTCAACACAATTATTATGTCATATAATGTTTTTATTAAAAGTACAATTTATTGTGAAAATTTTAAAGGAAGAGAGTTGATTTTATGACTGTTAAAAATATTAATTTAAAAATTTATTTAAGGATATAAAAAAGTCTCATAAATTATGTCTGATTTAGAAATTTTAGTCGAAAAAGCAAAAAGTCGGAGATAAGAAAGCATATAGAGATCTTTTTAGTTTGCATTATAATTATGTGAATAAAGTTGCAAAAGACATATTAAAAAATGATACAGATGCTCAAGATGCTCTTCAAAATGCTTTTACTAATGCCTTCAAAAAACTCTACCAAGTAAAAAAATATAAAGCTTTTAAAAACTGGTTACATACTATTGTTAGAAATGAAGCAATTGCTATTTGGGAAAAAAATAATAAAGTAGACTTAATTGAGGATTTTCAAGATGAACTAATTCAAGCAGATGATACTTTAGATAGACTTAATTTTTATAATATGATTTCCATTTTAAATATTAAAGAACAAAAAGTATTTAAACTTAGATATGAAGATAATTTACCAATAAAGCATATTGCTAAAATCTTAAATACAAATGAAAATAGCATTAAAAGTATTTTGAGAAGAGGAAAGGCTAAACTTCATGAAAAACTGAAACCTGCAACTCTTGTATTTATTTTCTGTATTATTATTGCATCAACAGTTCTTGCAACATGCTTAATAAATTACATAAAAGATTTGTTTAGCATAAATAGTATTGGAGCTAATAATGATGGTGTATTAATGGCAATAGAAAACCTTGATTGGTATCAGGAAATTGATATGGAATATATAAATTTGGGAAATGGTTATAAATTAAAAATAGATTATATTTTAATGGATGAAATGAATTTATATCTGATTTTCAATTTAATATCCGAAAATGATATAAGTGAATTTAATGGTTTTACATTAATAGACTTGAGCATACAGAATGAAAATGAAGAAATCATTTGTAATAAAAGAAGTATCTTATCTAATCAATCTGTAAAAAAAATTGGTGATAAAGTAATATCTTCTGATAAGCATCACCTTAAATCTCTTATATATATGTATGCTGATCATATGCCTATTGCTAATTCAATTAATATAAATTTTTCAAAAATAATGCTTTCTAGTAAATCAATATTTTCTAATAATAAATATCGTAAGATATATACTAATGCAGATTTCACAATTGATTTATCTGAAAAATTTATGAACCGCACATCAACGTCTTATACATCAACTAATTCTATGAGCATAAAAAAAGCAATCATTACGGAAACAGGATTTTATGCTGTTTTAGAAATACCTTATATGAAGAGACTTAGTAAAATTACACTTACTGATAGTCAAGGGAAATTATATGATTGTTATGCAACATCGCTTTCTTATAAGGACTCTGGACATATATATGAATACATAATCACATCAAACTTTAATAACAGAGAAGAAGAAAATTTAAAATTGAAAATAGATAAAAATGAATATTTTTTAACAAAAGACATTTATCCTTAAAACAGCTAAATGGAGCACATTTGCTCCATTTTTATTTATATTTCTACAAAAAAAATTAAAATTTTTTAAAATAAATGCAACTTTTTTATTATCTAAAACCCTCTATTATATAGGAGGTTTTAAAAATGATTAATTTATTAATAATAGGTAATGATATTAACCTAACAAAACAAGTATTAAAAAATATCCCAAGTGAAGCTTTAATCGCTTGTGATGAAAATTACAATTCAAAAATTGCAAAAGTTTTGGATATTAAAGATACAGATATCCTATTTGTACACAAAAACAATATTTCTACATTTAAATCTTATTCATCAAAATGTACTAAAAATCGAATTATTTCACTAGCATTTGATGAAAATAAAAAACTTTCTCAAAGAGCTATGCAAAGTATTAACAAACTAATTAAAAATAGCATTAGTGAAAAAAAGCAAAAAATAGAAAAGGAGCTTCAAAGTATCGGATTTAATCCTGATCAAAAAGGTACTTACTATCTAAAAGAAGTAATACTAGAAGTTGAAAAATATAGCTCTTTAAAAATTCCAAGTTTGCAAACTAAAATTTATCCAATAATAGCAAAAAGGAATCATGTAAGTGCAAACAATGTAAAAAATTGCATTTTAAATGCTAGTAATACTATGTACTGTGAATGTGATGTAGAAAAACTAAAAAAGTATTTCAATTTACCGAAAGACGAAAAACCGAAAATAGAGCGTATAATTCACACTATTATAAATAAAATTAATTAATAAATTTCTAAAATGCTATTTTTTTAAATAGCATTTTAGTTATATTTTATATTTTCTCTAAATATAATTGTTACATGTTAAACATTTTATGGCCTATTTTCATTATAATTTCATATGCATTCGCACTAATAAACGGAAATATCGAACAAATAAATAAAGGAATATTTGATTCAGCTTCTTCTGCTGTTGAATTAACTATAACTTTTTTTGGTACAATAACACTTTGGTCTGGCATAATGCAAATTGCACAAGACTCCTCTTTATCAAAAAAATTATCCAAGTTATTAAATCCAATTGTAAAGTTACTATTTCCAGATATAAACGAAAAAGACAAAGCACATGAAGAAATTTCATTAAATATAATAGCAAATATTCTCGGACTAGGAAATGCTTCAACTCCACTAGGTTTAAAAGCAATGGAAACACTTCAAAAACAAAACACAGATAAAAAAACTTTAAGCAATTCGATGGCGACGCTTGTTTTAATAAACACAGCTTCACTTCAACTAATTCCAACAACAGTTATTGCAATAAGAACTTCTCTTAATTCAAATAGTCCTACCTCAATAATTTTTCCAGTATGGATAGCAACATTTTCAGCATTTTTCGCAGCAATTTTAAGTTCTAAAATTTGTATAGCCTTTAGTAAAAGGAGGAAATAAATATGCAATTTATAAATTATATATCAATAATTGCAATCCCTTTTACAATATTTTATATTGTTACATATGGTTTTTCAGAAAAAATAAAAGTATTTGATAGCTTTTTAGTTCGGCGCAAAAGAAGGAATAGATACAGTAATAAAAATATTCCCAACACTAATTGCACTATTTTTAGCAATTAGTGCACTAAGAAATTCTGGTATTTTAGACTTTTTTCAAAGCTTACTCTCTCCTATACTAGCTTTATTGAAAATTCCAGTAGAAGTTTTTCCACTGATGTTAGTTCGCCCAATTTCTGGTAGTGCTTCAACAGCAGTTGCACTAGATATAATGAAAAATTTTGGTGTCGATAGCCTTATTCGGAAATATTGCATCAACAATAATGGGCTCAACAGAAACTACTCTTTATACAATTGCAATTTATACAAGTACTGTAAAAATAAAAAAAACTCGTTTTGTTTTAGGATGTGCATTAATTGCTGATATAATTCGGAATGGTCGTTTCTGTGGCTCTTTGTCGAATTATGTCGGGCGTTTTTTCTTGACATTTTTTCAACTTTGTATTATTATGTTTATAGATTTTCTAAAATTTATTTTCAAGGCGTTCGCCTAAAGTTTTTCCAAAATGAAAAATTAATTAAAAAGACATTAATCTTGTAGAGGAATACAAAAATTGTATTTTTTCGTGGCCCCCAATATACTACGAATACAATAACCTCTACAGTCTCCAACCGGAGTTATATATCTAACTTTGCAGGAGTGATATTACTCCTGCAAATACTTATATTGTAAATTTTTTACATTTTTTGTCAAATTTTGTTGATTTCTGTAAAATTTTATGTTATTATTATTTTATTATATATAATATGTTTCCAAAATAATACCAAGACCATAAATACTTAAAACAGCTTATATATAGAAAAGGAGGTAAGATTATGGTAAAGTCAACTGGTATCTCAAGGAAAGTAGACGAATTAGGTAGAATAGTAATTCCAATGGAATTACGTACAAAGTTAGGAATTGAAGAAAAAGATCCATTAGAAATATATGTGGATGGTTCTTCAATTGTTTTAAAAAAATCAAATTCAACATGTGCGTTTTGTGGAAGTGAAAAAGACCTATTAAGTTTTTCTGATAAATTAATTTGCCCAAAATGTAAAGAAAAAATTTCAAATTTATCTTAAAATAAATACAAATAGAAAGACCTCATAAATTTAGTAATTAAATAATGAGGTTTTTTTGTTTCTAAATAAATTTTTTATATATTTCATCTTTTCTTACATTTCTATCTTTAGCTACTTGCTTAATTATATCTTTTTTAGTAAATCCGTAAATTCTCATAATACATATAATGTTCTTCAATTGACATATTAATAAAACTCTCTTCTTTATCAAAATTTCCCTTTTCAATAATAATTACATATTCTCCTCTTGGCTCAAAATTTTTATCTAAAAGTTCTTTTGCTGTTCCAAAAACAAACTCTTCATGAATTTTTGTAAGTTCTCTTGCTAAAACAATCCTTCTTTCACATGTTATTTCTTCTAAATCTTTTAAAGTAGCAATTATTTTATGAGGAGCTTCATATAAAATAACTGTATTCTTTGCTTCTCCTATTTCCCTAAGTTTCTTTGCTCTTAATTTTTTTGCTAATGGTAAAAATCCTAAGAAACAAAACTCTTTTGCATCAATCCCAGAAGCAATAAGTGCTGAAATCAAAGCACAAGCACCAGGAATTGGCACAACTTCAATTCCTATTTCTAAAGCAAGCTTAACAATTTCTTCTCCAGGATCAGAAATAACAGGAGTTCCTGCATCTGATATAAGCGCTATATTTTTTCCTCCAGTCAGCATTTTTAAAATTTCTTTTTGCTTTTCCTCTTTACTATGTCTATGATAACTAATTAAATTTTTTTGAATTTCTAAATGATTTAAAAGCTTTAAAGATTGTCTTGTATCTTCTGCAACAATAGTATCAACTTCTTTTAAAATTCTAATAGCTCTCAAAGTAATATCTTCTAAATTTCCAATAGGTGTTGCAACTAAATATAACTTTCCGTACATTATTCCTATTCCTCCTTACCATAAATTCTTAATACTTCTTTTGTATATTTTCCACTTTCGTCATAAACATATAAAGGCTCATCAATCTTTAAAAATTTATTAGCATTTTTAACACCTTTAATCAAAAATAATACTGGTGCACTATTTACTTTAGAATGAACAAACCTAATAATTTTAGGTTCAAGTTTATATTTTCTAAAAGAACAAATACAGTCTGAAAGTCTCTCTGCTCTGTTAATCATATAAAATGCACCTTTGTCTTTCAAAGATTTACTAGCAGTCAAAACAAAGTCATCTAAAGTAGCAAGTTCTTCATGTCTTGCAATAATCTTAGCTTTCTCTTCATTACATTTTCCTGTACCTTTTTCCTTATATGGAGGATTAGAAATTATCGCATCAAATTCAAAATCTGATTTAAAATCATTAACATTAATATTTAAAATTTTAACATTATCTTCAATCCCATTAAAAATAATATTCCTTTTAGCAAGCTCACAAAGCTCTTCTTGAACTTCTATTCCTGTAATTTTAGCATTTTTTACTTTAGCAAAAATTAATAATTCTAAGATTCCATTCCCAGCTCCTAAATCTAAAATAGAATTCCCTTCATGTATTTCCCTAGCAAAATCTGCAAGTAAAACACTATCAATTCCAAAACAAAACCATTTTCTATTTTGAATAATTCTAAGCCCAGAAATTTCTAAATCATCAATTCTTTCATTTTCTCCAATTTCCATAAAAGTAACCTTTCAAAAAAATTTTCATAATATAATTATTATACACTATTTTCTAAAAAAAAGAAAGGACTAAAACCAATGCCAAATAATAATTTAATTTATAAAAATCAAAAAAATAATCAAGAGAAGCTTTCATGGAAACAAAGAAAAGAAAATACTCTAACTTCTTTATCTGAAGTAGAGCACTTTCTTTCAAATTACAAACGCCTAAAAAAAAGTATGCATTTATATAAGTTTTTTAAATAATACTATCCTGCCTAACAAAAGGTGATTTAAAATGAATCTCTGTCCCAGATACTTCTTTTCCTTCTTCACCATCAATAATGAATTTAACACCATTTACATCATTAAGTTCTGTTAAAGTATTAACTATTGAATAAATAGCAAGCTTTAACCCCTCATTATTCTGATTTCCGAATAAACTCTGAGGACAAATCAAGAATTACTATATCACCACTTATACTAGCATTATTAACCTTAGTTCCCTCTGGCAAAGTTTTTTTAAGTTTTTCATTTTTGGGTCCTTCAATAAGATACTCTGTCAAAGTTTTATACGGATTTTCAAGTAAATTTTTAGCATCAATCACTCTTGCTTCAGGAACTAAAGAATTACTCTCTTCATTCATATAATATAAAGAAACTATTGTCTGTCTCTCCTGCTCTTCCGTAATTTCTTCTCTAGGTGTTATCTCATTTTCACTTTGACTTACATCCTCCTCTTTCTTAAAAAAAGAACTAATAATTGTAATCACTACCAAAACAAAAATAATAACTCCAATTAAAATTAAAAAAATTCTTCCATTCTTCATAATTAAAAACAACTCTCCTCTCAAAATGCTTTTATTTTTATCTATAAAATTCATATTAAATACTATTTCTCCTTAGGACAAAATATTCGAAAATTTAGGAAAATTATAAAAAGATAAACCATAAATTTACATTGACAAATTCCTAATTTGCGTATAAAATTATAAAGAAATGAATAAAAAACATAAGGTATAAATAAGGAGTGAAATTTTGAAAAATAATTTTATTATTTTTTGTCACATACAGTTTATGTAGCTTATAAATAAAGAAAGGAGACGATGTTAGTTTTGAAAGCTAACATCTACTAGATATATGGAAAATGAAAAATTATTGCATGTTGGACTAGATGTTGGTTCAACTACTGTAAAAATAGTAGTAATGAATGATGATTTAGAAACACTAAATACATCATATAAAAGACACTTTTCAGATACAAAAAATACAGTATGCAAAGTCTTAGAGGAACTAGCAGAAAATTATCCAAATAATGAATTTACAATTGCTCTAACAGGTTCTGGTGCAATGTCTGCTGCAAATTTTTTAGATCTTCCCTTCATACAAGAAGTAGTCTCATGTAAACGTGCCGTAGAAAAATATATTCCTAAAACAGACGTAGTTATAGAACTTGGTGGTGAAGATGCAAAAATAATATATTTTGATAAATTTGTAGAGCAACGTATGAACGGAACATGTGCAGGAGGAACAGGTGCATTTCTAGACCAAATGGCAAGTCTTTTACATACGGATACTGAAGGTTTAAACGAACTTGCAAAAGATTATAAAACAATATATCCAATAGCATCTCGTTGTGGAGTATTTGCAAAAACAGACATACAACCACTTATAAATGAAGGTGCTAAGAGAGCTGATATAGCAGTATCAATATTTCAAGCAGTAGTAAATCAGACAATTAGTGGTCTTGCATGTGGTAGACCTATAAGAGGAAACATAGCTTTTTTAGGTGGTCCATTAAACTATCTTTCAGAGCTTAGAGAAAGATTCATAGAAACATTAAATTTAAAGCAAGAAGAAGCAATCACACCAGACGATGCTCATCTTTTAGTTGCAAAAGGTGCTGCTCTTGACTCGTTTGGCAGAAAGCCTATTTCCGTAGAGAAATTGAAAAGTAGGATATCTGTATTAAGAAATTCACATGACACAACTACGAAACCATTACCTCCACTATTTTCAATAGATGCAGAATATGATGAGTTTAAAAAAAGACATTCTAAAGCAAAAGTAAAAAGAAGAACTCTTGAAAATTTTGAAGGAGATTGTTTCATAGGAATAGATGCTGGTTCTACAACAACAAAACTAGCTGTGATAGATAATGAAGGATGTTTATTACATTCAATATATAGAAACAACGAAGGTGACCCTTTAAAGAGTGTTATAGGTATGCTAAAGGATTTATATTCTATTTTACCCAAAAAGGCTAAAATTCGATTTTCAGGCGTTACAGGCTATGGTGAAAAGTTAATACAAACTGCTCTTAATGTAGACCTAAATGAAATTGAAACAATCGCACATTATAGAGCAGCCTCTGAATTTATGCCAGATGTCACAAGTATTGTTGATATTGGTGGTCAAGATATGAAGTACATAAAACTAAAAAGTGGGACAATAGATAATATTATGCTTAATGAAGCTTGTTCTTCTGGTTGTGGTTCTTTCATTGAAACATTTGCAAAAAGCTTAAATCTTTCAATAGAAGACTTTGTAAACGAAGCCTTAATGTCAAGAACACCAGTTGACCTTGGCTCAAGATGTACTGTCTTTATGAATTCAAAGATAAAACAATCGCAGAAAGAAGGCTATTCCGTAGGAGATATATCGGCTGGTCTTTCAATTTCTGTTATTAAAAATGCAATTCAAAAAGTTATGAAGATAAGAGACCCAGAAAACTTAGGGAACCACATTGTTGTTCAAGGTGGAACATTTTATAATGATGCAGTTTTGCGTAGTTTTGAATTAATAGTTGGAAAAGAAGTTATAAGACCAGATATAGCAGGTCTAATGGGCGCATATGGTATTGCACTTCTTAGTAAAGAACAATATGAAGCAAATCTTGATATGGAATATACATCGACTCTTGCAAAATTAGAAGCCCTTGATAACTTAGATATAAAAGTAACACATACAAGATGCAATGGATGTGAAAATCATTGTGGACTTACTATAAATAAATTTAATGATGAAAAAATTCATGTATCTGGTAATCGCTGTGAACGCGGAAGTGGAATTATAACTGGCAACTCTGATTTACCTAATTTAATAAAATATAAGGCAGAAAGAATTTTTGGATATGAACCACTTTCTGAGGATAAGGCTACTCGTGGAACTATCGGTATTCCAAGAGTATTAAACATGTATGAAGACTATCCCTTCTGGTTTACTTTCTTTACGAAACTTGGCTTTAGAGTAATTTTATCTGAAAAGAGTACAAGAAGTACTTATGAAAAAGGAATGGAATCAATGCCATCAGAATCAGTTTGCTACCCAGCAAAACTTTCTCATGGTCATATTGTTAGTTTAATAACCTCTGGTATAAAAACAATTTTCTATCCTTGTATGGCCTATTCTAGAAAAGAATTCGAAAGCGCTGATAATAAATATAACTGCCCTATTGTTATTTCATATTCGGAAGTTATAAAAAATAATGTAGAACAAATTAAGGATATAAAATTTATCAATCCATTTTTACCATTTGATTCTAAGAATCTAGTGAAAAAAGTTATGGAATTAGAAGAATTTTCAGAATATAATTTTAATAAAAAAGAACTTACAGAAGCTGTAATTGAAGCAGAAAAAGAATATCAAAAATGCAAACAAGATATTAGAGATGAAGCATCTCGCGCACTAAAATATATGGAAGAAAATAATTTAAAAGGAATTGTGCTTGCTGGTCGCCCTTATCATGTAGACAGTGAAATTAATCACGGAATAGATACTTTAATTACAGGTCTTGGTCTATGTGTTCTTACGGAAGACTCAGTTGCAATGAATACCCCTGTTAAACGTCCTTTAAGAGTTGTAGACCAATGGGTATTCCATAGTAGACTATATTCAGCAGCAGACTTTGTCGGAAAACATGATAACTTGGAACTTATTCAACTAAACTCATTTGGATGTGGCGTAGATGCTGTCACAACGGATCAGGTTGAAGAAATTTTATCTAGCTATGATAAGATGTATACTCTAATAAAAATCGACGAGGTAAACAATTTAGGGGCTGTACGTATTCGTATTCGTTCTCTACTTGCAAGTATTAATAAAAGATTAGAAAAAAAGAAGAATGAAGAATGTAAAACTTCTTCTTCTAATAATGGAAATTATGAAATACACAAAGTACCTTTCACAAAAAATATGAGAAAAGACTATACAATCCTTATTCCTCAAATGGCACCAATTCATTTTGAGCTTATAGAAAGTGCAGTATCTGCTTGTGGATATAATGTAAAGCTTTTAAATACGTGTACCCCTAAAACTGTAGAAACTGGACTTAAATATGTAAACAATGATGCATGCTATCCTTCTATTTTAACAACAGGACAAATGATTGAAGCATTGCAATCTGGAGAATATGATATTAATAAAACTGCACTTATCATGTCTCAAACAGGAGGAGGTTGCAGAGCAACAAATTATATAGGCTTCATTAGAAAAGCTTTAAAAGATGCAGGATTTCCTCGGAGTACCAGTAATAAGTTTCAATATCGTTGGAATGGAAAAAAATGATGGCTTCAAAATAACTATTCCCCTAATGGAAAAGCTTCTAAAGTCTGTAGTTTATGGAGATTTATTGCAAAAATTATTACTTAGAAATAGACCATATGAAATAAACAAAGGAGAAACTCAAAAAGCTTATGATAAATGGATGCAAACCTGTAAATCCCTAGTGAGAAAGTCAAATCTAAAAGAATTTAAAAAGAGCATATATGACATGGTTTCTGATTTTGAAAAAATTGAATTAGATGAAACTGAGAAGAAACCTAGAGTAGGTGTTGTTGGAGAAATCTTAATAAAATACCACCCATTTGGAAACAACTTTGTTATTGATGTATTGGAAGCAGAAGGTGCAGAAGTTGTAATGCCTGATTTCATGGGATTTGTAAAATTCATGGCAACACATAAAATTACTTTTAATACTTTACTTAATACAGATAAAACCAAGGCAAAACTATTCAAGCTTGCTTTGAACTTAATAGATATTTTTGAAAAAGATTTAAAGCTCGCACTTAAAAATTCTTCTAAAAATTACTTGAAGCCATGCGACATATGGCATTTAGAAGAAAAGGTTAAAGACATTTTATCTATTGGAAATCAAACAGGCGAAGGTTGGTTCCTTACAGCTGAAATGATTGAATACATTGAAAATGGAATTCCTAATATTGTTTGTGTTCAACCATTTGCTTGCTTACCTAACCATGTTGTCGGAAAAGGTGTTATAAAAACTATTCGTGCTAAGTTTCCTAATGCAAATATTAGTCCAGTTGATTATGACCCTGGTGCTAGTGAAGCTAATCAAACAAATAGATTGAAACTTTTAATGACAGTTGCAAAAGATAATTTACAAAAAGAACTTGAATTAGAAAATGCCAAATCTAATATTGAAACTGATATAGATAACCCTACAAATGCTGAAACTACTCAGAAAGAAGCAATTTTGAAATAAAAAATTAAAGCCTTGAAATTTCGATTTTAAGGCTTTTTTATTTTTTTACTATATACTTTCCTATCTAAAATTAGCCATTTAAGCTTTATTTTCCTATTTATCCTCATTAATTTATATACTTGCAAAATAATTAAATAAGTAATCGCCTTGTCTTTTTGGTAAGTTTGATTTTTATTATTGCCCAGCCGACAACTATACATTTTTTCTTTTATATAAGTTTTTTCTTTTTTGACAAATATTTTTTATTGAAGAAAAATTTCATTTTTGATTTTATTACTTAATATTTAACTAATTGATTTTTTAAATTTTAATTAGATTTATTTTCTTATTTACTTATTGACAATTTTACTATTTGCTTTCTAAAAACTATTTTTATTATAAATTTTTTCATTTTCTAAATTTTTTATTTTTTAGTATTTGATTATTTTTTATTTTCTAATTATTTATTTAAAGTTATAAAAATTTATACTTTTTCTATTTTATAAAATTCTCAATTACAATTTTTTTATAAATTTATTTTTATCATTTTAGCTTTTAAAATTTTATCTTTGAGTTTATTATTTTATATTCCATTTTTTTATATTAATAATTTAACAAATTCTCTTCATTATTATTATAAATTTTTTAAGTTTATAACTATTTAACATAATTTTTTTAACACTTTATCTTATCAATTATTAAAATCTTATATTTTATAAATTAAAGTTGGTAAAAAAAGTTTTTTAACTTCCTTTTTTTACCAATGCGCTATTAAAAGTTTTTTTCTTCTATTTATTAAATATATTTTAAGCATTTTTCTCAGATTTTTTAAGAGTTTTAGCTTGTAAACATAAATTAATTATTTCAAAATTACAAAACTGTACCTTTTTTAACTCAATTTTCAATGTTTTTTATCACTTTGTGGATAACTTTTTACTTTTCACACTGTTTTCTGTCAGAATTTTTATAAAAAAAGTTATCCACAATAAAACCTCCTAAGTTAGGGCATGATTGCATTTAAGAGTTATCCACATTGCGTTTTTAGTATATTTGTTTGTTTTATATAAATTTATTGCTATTTTTATTTTTTTTAGTACACTTGTTTTGCTTTCAGCACTTTTTTTGGTTGCTTTTTTTTTATCTTTCACTAAAATTGATGATTATTTACATGTTTTTTACATATTTTTTTTAGTTTTTTTCTCAAAATCGCTTCCTTTTTTTGGTAATTAATTTTTTGGAAATTTTTAACCATTATTCCACTTCTTCAATAAATTAAATTTTTCTATTACTAACCATCCCTCCTGTTTATTTTTTAGCAAAAAAATTTTTATATCTTTTATTTAATTATTTTTCTTTAATAATTTACACTCTTTTCATTTTTATTTTTATTTTTTAAAATCTATTTTTGAAAGATGATATCTTTTTTTATAAAACACATTATCTATTTAAAATTTTTCAACTACTCTTTTCATTTTATTTTTTTTTATTCTAATATTTTTTTAAGACTGTTTTATATAAACAGATAAATTTTTCAATTCTCTTTACACATTATATTTATAATTTCAAAAAAAAAATTTTTTTGTGTAACAAACTTTAAAAAATTTTTTATTTTCCAATATTTAATTTTAATTTTTATTTTTTTTAGACAAATGATTTTTTTACTCTTTATTTTTTTCATAAAACTTTAATCAAAATTTTTATTTTATGATTTTTATATTCAAATATTGATTTTGCTTTTTGACAATCTGATTTTTAATATTCGCTTTTTATTTTTTATAAAATTAGTTTTTGTTCTTATAAAAAAATTTTTCTAAACAAAAAATTTAAAATCTCAAATTACTCTTAAAGTTTTCTACCTTTTTGACAATTCTATTGAACTTAATTTTTTAACAATTGCATCTTAAAAATTTTTATTTTAAATTTTTTATTTTCCAAAATTTCTTGAATGTTTTTTTTTAAGTATTTAAAATCAAATTGACAATGGTTATACTTTCATAAACTAATGCACTTTATTAAAATTTTTGATTTTTAGATTTCTATTTTATTTATTTAAAATAAAACTTTATATTAAAATTATTTATTCCTTTTTGACAACATAGTATTCTTGATTTATTTTTAATCAAATATCTCATCTTTTTTAATTTCTATTCTTATTTCTTTTTAATTTTTTATTTTTTATTTTTTTAATTACTTAACTCTGTTAAAAAAAACAGAAATAATTTGCTTTCAAATAAAAATAATATTTTTATTCAAAAGTATTATTCATAATTTATTTTTATTTTTTTATCTTTCTATAAAATGCTTTCCTAAATTCTTCTCATTTTTCAAATTTTAATTTCTTTTTGATTTTAATTTTCGTCATTCAAAAATGTCTAATTATATTATTTTATAAAATCTTCTTTCCTTTTTTAATTTTAATAATTTCTTTTATTTTTTGAAAATTTTTTATTATCATTTCATTTTTTCTCTTTACACTTTTTAATTTCTAAAATTTTCTTGCTAATTCATTATTTTTTATATAATTTATTTTCCGCTATTTTACTGGCTTTAAAAATTCACTCATTTTTTCACCTTTTATTAGTATATTTTTTATCACTTTAAAGTAAATTTATTTCTATTTTTTTAATAAGTTTTTATCTCTTATCTTTAATGCTGATTTTGTTTTTTTACTTACTATAACTTTTTCCATTTCTATAAAGCCTTTATTCAATGTTCTCAATAATTCCTATTTTTTAAACCAAATTTGTAGTTTTTTTTGTTATTTCCTTTTTTTCTTTATTTATATATGTATCGTTTGAAAATAATCAATAATTAATTATTTTTAATTATTATATTTAATTATTTATTATTTTAGTGTTTTATTAATTGTCTTTTTGATTATCCCTTATCAATTATAATATCCCTTTTTAATAATCAATTTTCTTTTTTATTTTCTATATCTATACTTTTTTTCTTTTAATAAATCTATGTTGACTTTTTTTATTTAATTTTTACTCTACTAAGACTTCTTTATATATGTTTTAATACTATTTAATTTTATATATCTTTTTCTTTTTTTATATCTATATTTCAATTACTTTTTGACAATTCTTCTTTTTTTGATACTGGCTCTTCTTCTTTTTAAAAATTTTAAATTAGTTATTTCTTTTTATACTTTTTGTTTTTATATCTTCTTGTTTCTACTTAAATTACTTTTTGACAAATTACTTTCTGGATTAATTTCATTTTTATATTTAACATTTTTGATTTCCAGTTTTCTATTTTTAATCTTTGAACTCACTAAACTAATAATGTTTTTTATACTTTTTGACAATATATAAAAACTAAGCTCTGTAATTTTTTTTCAAATATAAAATATTTATTTTGAAATATCTTTTTAAAATTTTTTCTATTACTTGTTTTTTATTTTTTGAAAATTTTTCTTTACTGTTATTTTTTACTAAATGTTTTTCTTTCTATTTCATTTTTAATTTTACTCTTTTTGACAAATACTAATTTTATATTTTATTATAATTTTTATTGTTTCATTTATTATAGTCATTATTTCTTTTTTATATTTTAGAAAATTTCTTTCTAATCTTTTACTCTTTTTCTATAAAAAATTTTTTGTTTTTTAATTTTAATTATTTTTAATATTTTATTCTCTATTTCTTCTTTTTATTATTTTCTTATTTAATATATCTTTCTTTTTTATACTCTTTTTATTTATTTAATATTTTGTTATCTTTTCCATTTTCTTTTTTATTATTTTAATGTTTTACATAATATAAAGTATAGAATTTTTAATAATTTAATACTTAAATACTAATCAAATTTATTTTGTTTAAATCGATTTCCATTTTATTACAACTAAATTTCCTACTACTTATTTTGTATTTTTATAATATTATTTTCTATTTTTTCTCTATTTTTTTCATCGATTTTTTTAGTTTTACATAACTTGTTTATCTTTGCTAACACTTTTAAGCTACCTTTTTTCCCTTTTTATCCATTTTTCTATATAAACTTTAATTGTTTCTTTACTTTTTCAAGTTGTTTTTCACTACTTTTTCTCTAAAAAAGTTTTCCACATTTTTTATTTATAAGTTAGGGCATGGCTAGTTTTCAAAGTTTTCCACATTTAGAAGCTGTTATTTTCTCTTTATTTTCACATATTTCTAAGATTTTAAAAAAAAAGCGTACGTATGTTTTTTGTTTTTGATAAAATTTAGTTACTATTTTATATATAATTTTAATATTAGAAAAATTTTTCTATATTTTTTTAATTATTTTACTATTACTATTTTCTTTTTTTAGTTTATCTCCTTTCATTTCAATCAAAAAAATTTTTTGATGACTTTTGAACTTTAAAATTTTTTTGTTACATTACTTTAACTATTTTTTTGAACTAAATTCTTTAATTTAAAATTTTTTATAAAATATAAATTTATATTTCTTATTTTCTTTTTACTGTTTACTATTTTACGTTCTTATTTTCTTTTTGCTATTTTGATATTTTCTCTTTTAAAATTTTTATTACTTTTACAAATTTTAAAAAAATTTTTTTGCTTCTCAAATATTTAAAACTAAAAATTTTTTAACACTAACATTTTTTATTTTATTATTATCTTACTCATTCATTTCTTATTTCAAAATTCTTCTTTTAAAATTTTGAAAAAGAATTTTTCATTTTTAGTTTTTAACCAAAAATTCTTTTAATATTCTTTTAATTTATCTTATTATAATTAAAATTTTTTCTTACTTTTTTAAAGCAAAATTTATTGCCAACATGCCAAAAATAATTTTTCTATTTTATTTATCCAATTCTTTACTATAAAATTTTTTTCTTTTTTATAAAAATTTTATAACTTTCTCTCCTCCTATTTGTTTTCATAATGACAAATATTTAGTTAGTCTCTTTTAAAAATCTTTTAATTGTTTTACAACTTTCTTACTAAAAATTTTTCAAAATTTTATTTTTATTCTTATAGCTACTTTACTTTTTGACAACTTCGTTTTTTAACTTTTTTATACGCCAAAGAATATTTTTATTCTTCTTTTGCATTTTACATTATTACTTCTATTAAATAAATTTTTTAATCTTTTTCATTCAAATTTATCACTATACATTTTGACAATATTTAAAACTATATTTATTCTTCTTTTATTTTTTTCTATTATCCCAAATAAGTTGGATTCTTTTTTATAATATAAAATTTTATTAATTATTAATTTACAACTATTTATATTATTTA
The DNA here is from genome assembly GCA_022793905.1 of Clostridia bacterium. Lineage (GTDB taxonomy): Bacteria > Bacillota > Clostridia > TANB77 > CAG-508 > JAAWPK01. The sequence goes on along the minus strand of JAAWDU010000081.1, from coordinate 3,379 downwards.
TTATAACTTATCTACTCCTTATATCGTTTTACATTTTGTCAATATACTTTTCAATATTTATTTATAATTATAATTAAAATAAATAAATATTAATATAATTTTATTAATTAATTTTATTTTTATCTCTTTCATCTTTTTTACTTTTAAACTCTATAAAACTAATTTTAAAGATTTTTTACTTTTTGTTTTGCTTTTACTTATTCAGTTCTTTAGTCATTTACATATTTTTCTCAATAAAACTAATAAATACTTTTATTTAATTTTACATAATAAAAAAAATGACCTTCTAAATTCCTTTTATAGCCTTTTTCTCTTTTTTTATATGTTCTATGTTGTTTCTTACAAGGGCAAAAATGCCTATTTTCCGGCTTTTCACTCTCTTAAAATTTCAAGATTTAATTTTTTTTCTGTATTTTCAAGGCTTTCAGCTTTCATTTTTTATCATAAAATTATTTTTATATTAACACTATCAAACTTTTTCTTAATTTTTCTCAAAATATTTGGTTTTCTAAGATTCACTTTTATAAATTTCAAAACATTTGCTTTTTTTGTTTTATGTTCAAACTTTTATAAAATTTCATCCTTATTTAAAAATTATCTAATTATATCTATTATAATTATTTTTATTATTTATTTAATTATTCTTTATTTTATTATAATCCATTTATTTTACTCTTATTTATTTATTATTTATCGAAATCTCATCTGTTTTTTTTGTCTTTTTTACAAAAAATATTTTTGTTTTCTATTTACCTAACTTGATTTTTCTGTTTCTTCAGATACAAACTTTTTAGTAAATGATTTCTCTAAATTTTTATAGTTTGTTTTTTTTATACCACTAAATTTTGTATTTTTATTCTAAACAATTTTTTAATATTTGTTATTACTTTTTGACAATATTTTTATGCTAATACTAACTTTCTTTTGTATTATATTATTTTTTAATATTACTATTTCGTTTTTAATTTTTAATACCTTCTTTCAAAATATTACTTTCAATTTTTTATATTTCATTTTGACAAGATATTTATCTCTGTATAATTGCTAGTTTGAATTTTCTTCTCTCCAAATTTTATACTCTTTCTTTTTTAATAATTAAATTTATACCAATTATATCTTGTATCTTTTTGACAATTTCATTTTGGCTTTCACTTATAAAAAAAATATATTTTTGTATTCTAGATTTTCTATTTGATATTCATAATATAAAATCTTTTTATTCTCTAAATAAGTAAAAAAATTTTTTTTACTTATGATTTTATTTTTTAATATTTTTATCTTCTGCTTTAATTTTGCAAAATGCAAAATTAAACTTTTTCAATTATAAATTTTGTAAAATTTTTATTTAAGAACTTTTTTAGTTTAATCTTTCTTTATATTTCACTTTTTATTTTTACTTTTATTTTTTATTTTACATGTTCTTTTTTCCAATTCCGATTTATTTATTTTCTTTTTTCTTTTTCTTATTACCTATTATAAATATAATCAGTTATAAAATTTTTTTATAACTTTATAAATTTTTATTTTCTTTTTTTATTTTTAAAATATTAATTATTCAAAATTTATTTTTTCAATCTTTCAGAAATTTCATATCCATTTTCGCTTTCAATAAATTTTCTTATTCCATTTTTTCCCACCTTTATTTTTATTATTTACAATTCAACTTGTTTCTATGAATTTTTATAATATAAACACTCTTTTTTATCTCCTTTTCTTCATTTAACATAATTCTCTTATTTTAATTATTCTCTCTATGGAAAATTTTGACCTATTTTATCTGTTATCTAACCATTTTTTTTGATTTTTATGCTCTTTTTTTTACCAATTATAACCAATTTATCTCAAAAAAAGTTATCCACATCACATTTGATTTTTCTAGGGAATACTATTCTTTTGAGTTTTCCACATTTAATTTTGTAATTTTTGGTTATATTTGCTTAATTTTTTATTCGTTTCTTGATAAGTAGTACTTCTGTTTGCTATCTTAACAGATTTTTAGTTAACTTTTTTATCCATCTATATAATTTTTATCCTTTTCATTATATATTTTATAATTTTTTACTATTTTTTATAAACTTGCAGTTTCCTCTTTTTTCCATTCTATATTTTTACTTTTTTTACTTGCAAGCTTATTCTTTAACTCCTTTTTATTATATTTATAATTTTACATAATATAATTGAATATCAATTAATATATTTTTCCCCTCCCTTTTTTATAAAATTTCTCTATAGTTTTATTTATTATTTTTTTAGTAAATAATTGACATAGAATTTTTAGTAGTTATTTTTTTTTGTAATAAAAAATTTTTCTTAATTTTTAGTTTAACTTTTTTTATTTATTTCCACTATTCAAAAACTTTTTTGTTTATTATATTTTTTATTATATTTTTCATTGTATTTTTTTATAGTTTATTTTTTATATTACTTTTTTTATGATTTTAAAATTTTTTTGCTTTCGTTTTTTTTTACTTTTCAAATTTTTTTCTGAGCAAAATTTTTTATTTACACTTTTAATATTTTTTTAATATACAAAACATTATTATAAGAAAAATATTTCTTTTTATTTTTCTTATAATAACTATCACCCTTTTTGACAATAAAATATTGTTTCTAAATTCTTTATTTTATCTTTTTTGAAAAAAATTTTTGACACTTAAAATTTTTTATTTTCGATTTTTATCTTTTAAAACTTTTAAATACTTTTTTGACAAATTTATTTTTGAAATTAAAAATTTTGAATTTGCTTTTATAAAAATTTTAGTTTTTTTAAATTAAAAATTTCAATTTCAATTTTTTAATATTTGCTATAAAAACTTTTTGACAATTTTATATTAATAACTTTTCAGGAAAAATTTTTTTTATTATTAAAATTTTTTATTTGTTTATGATTAAGATAACAATTATACTTTTTGACAATTTATATTTTAATGTCTTTTTTAAAGAAAATTTTTCTATATGATTATTTTTTTTATTATTTATTAAAAATAAAATTACTTTTACTTAATTTCATTTTTAAGTATCGGTTTTTCTTTTTGACAATTTTGAATTTAATACTATATTTCTCTTTTTAAATTGCTTATAAAAAATTTTTAATATTTATGAGTTATCTTTTTTTGAAAAAAATAAAAATAATATTTTTATAAAAAAAACAGATTTATATCTTTTAATAAAATTTTTAGTATTTTAATTTTAAATTTTAAATTTCTTCTTATTTTTGGTTTATAATATATCTCTTGCTTTTCTTAAAATTATTCTTCCCAAGTTTTTTAGCTCTATTGTTTTTTCTTTTCTATATTCAATTTAATATTCAATTTAATATTAAATATTTTTTATACATTTTATCTTTTTAATTTTATTAAATATATTTATTTATTATATT
>JAAWDU010000101.1 GCA_022793905.1 Clostridia bacterium | reverse complement strand
TTCCAGCATCTTTATTATATTCAAAATTATTATTTCTTTGACTATTTCCATGTGTTACGAATTTGCTTAATTTACTAGCTAATTTTATATTATTATCTTCACAATATTCAATATTTTCTTTTTCAGAATATGCACCATCACTAATAACAGCCTCATTTTGTATCCAAAGAAAGATGTATCAGCTGTCTTGTGTCCAACTTTTGCATCTTTATCTTTTGAGTACTCAATTTCATATTCTGTATCATTCATTGTTTCTTCTAAAATATTTATTTTTTCGTTTATTACTGGTATTGTGGTAAATCTAGCATCTTCTTTTACTAAATTAAGTAATTCCCTTGTATATTCGATTTGGTCTTCTAAAAGAAATGTGTTGATACATTGATCAACCCTTTCAACTGTGTCAATTATATCACATTAAACTATCAAAACATAGAAAAAATCGTGAATTAGAAAAAATATTTTCCAATTCACGATTTTTTGAGAGCTAATTTCTGACTACTTTTTCACCAGCCTCCAAAATAGGAATTCTCTTTTTCTTAATATTAAAAAAATCACTTTTATCATGTCAATGGGTATTAGCATAACCATGGCTACAATAAGAATGCACAGAATTAAAACCGTGTCTACATGAGGTTGAGACTGTTATTTTCCCAGTGTCATTACATGTTGCACATTTAGATCCGTGGTAAGTATAGTTACCCCAAGATGCATACCATCCGGTCAGTGTTACTTAATGCGCAAGACCTGCCACTCGGGGTGATGCATAACCAAAGCGATAAGCCTGAGTTACATGTGCGACACCATACTGAAAACTGTGAGACAGCCCTATCATTATGAGCGCACAAATCACACAGTCCTACGTACGAAGGTCCACTTGATATTTTGCTAATTTGCATGGCACCCCCGCCGTGCGTTAGAACTCGGTAAAATGTGTCTGCTACTCACACCTTTGCAAGTTGGACAAGTCTGACTTGTAGTGAACGGTCCGGAGCACGTAAGGCCATTCCCGTTACAATACGTTCTATCCGATCCCGTTGCTGAAATTGGATTGCTTTTACTATCTGTTACTGTTACTGTCCATGAGTAAGTTGTATACTCTGATAACCCACTTACTACGCTGAATGTAACATAATTTCCGCTTGTACCTGTTGCTGTTCTGGTTTGTCCATTTAGTGATAAT
>JAAWDU010000070.1 GCA_022793905.1 Clostridia bacterium | reverse complement strand
GGAGAAGAAGAATGAATTAATTATAATACCAAAGATAGAGAAATATATAGAATATATGTTAACAATACTAATAAAATTACCAAGAACTGAAAAGTTTAGTATTGGAACAGAACTAAAAACAAGTATGTATGAAATGTTAAAGTATATACTTCTTGCGAGTAAAATAGAAAAAGGCAAAAGATTAGAATTATATAATATTATAGATAGTCAAATATATTATCAAAGAATTTGTATAAGAATTATGTATAATAATAAATGGATAGATATGAAGAAATATAAATATAGTAATGAATTGTTAGCCGAAATAGGAAGAATCTTAAAGCGTCGAAAGATGTTCAAGATGCCATGCGAATAGCAAAGAAAAATTGGAATGAATATTATATTCTAAAAATGGATGTAACAAAGTATTTTCAAAATATAGATAAGCAAATACTCTGGGACATATTGAAAAGAAAAATTAAAGATAAAAAATTACTATGGTTAACAAGAACAATCTTATTATCTACTGAAGGAATGAAAGGGTTACCATTAGGAAATTATACTTCTCAAATGTTTGCAAATATATATTTAAATGAAATTGATCAATATGCAAAACATCAATTAAAATGTAAATATTATTTTAGATATATGGATGATATAGTTATTTTATGCAAAAATAAGCTAGTAGCACAAGATTATTTAGAAAAACTATCTAAATTCTTAAATGAAAATTTAAAATTAACATTTAATTCTAAAACAAGAATATTTAAAGATATTCAAGGAGTTAATTTTTGTGGATATAAAATTAATGAACATAGACTAAAGATAAGAAATTCAAGTAAATATAGAATGAAGAATAAATTAAAAATGTATACAAAGAAGCTAAAAAAAGGAGAAATTACATTACCTGAGATACAAAGAAGTATAGCAGGTTGGCTTGGCTATGTTAAGCATGCTGATTCTTATAATCTAAGGCAAAGTATGTTTTATATAGAGGGATAAACTTAAAAACAGGTGGTTTTTGGCTCGCGGGTGGCAATTACAATAATAATAGCAACAATTATCCGTTGGCTGACCTCGAACATAACAACAATGTAAATAACGACAACAACAATAGTGTCGGATGGCTTGTGCTCTAATATTAAATCAGGTTATATATTTTACGGAATATGTACAGTATTTGTATTAGATATTAAAGGAAGTTTATTCCTTCTTAAGAGAAATTTTAAGTAAATATTGAATAAGAACATATGTATTAGTAAAGAAAATTGAATATACATATGTTTTTTACTAAGATAAAAAAATAAATTTTTATAAAATTACAATATTTGGACCAGAAAATAAGTATTATAAAATTACTTATAGTTTGTAATAGATGAATAGTTATATGATAAAAGAGCATTTTCTTAAATGAAGATGCCTTTTTTGTTATAAAAAAATAAACTTTTTTTTCAAAAAATGTCCCATTTTGAAAATTTTTCGTGTTCTTAATATATAGAAGAACAAAAATGAAATTGTGTAAATATGCATTAATAATTTAAAAGTGAAATAGAGTATTTGCTCTATTAGTTTCTTTATGCATAAAAGATGTTAGCAAAAAAACAACTAAATGGAGGATATATGAATAAGCAAGAAAAAATCAAAGCAATGTATTTTAATGAAAAGCACAAACAAAAAGAAATTGCTAAAAAGTTAAATGTTTCAAATACAATAGCAAAACGAAATCATATCATTTGAAAAAGGGAATTATCACAGGAGCAGATGTACCTAAAAAAGTAAAATGGAAAGAATACAATTAGTTATTTTGCCATACGATGTTATTAAAAGGAGTCTAAGCATATATGAAAGAAAAAGAAAAAGAAAAGCAAACTGAAAGAGTATATTGTATTTTTAACCATAACAAACAAGATATGAATACTGAGCTTGGGAAAGCATTTAGTGAATATTTAAAAGAACAGATAAAGTGTAAAGAAAAACTTGAACAAAAATAGATATAGAGTTAACATAGAACTAGCAGGCGATTGCTAGGAAATATGGAGGAATAAAATATGTTTTTTAGCAATCAAAATATAAATAACCGAATATTCAAAGTTGGCATCTATATACGTTTATCTAGGGAGGATGGTGATAAACTAGAGAGCGAAAGTGTATCGAATCAAAGAGATATTCTGCAAAGATACATAAAAGAAAATGAGCTAATTTATATAGACGAATACATAGACGATGGCATTTCACGGAACAACATTTGAAAGACCAGAGTTTAACAGAATGATTTCTGACATCGAAGAACAAAAAATAAATATGGTAATTACAAAGGACTTATCAAGACTTGGTAGAGATTACATAAAAACAGGGTACTATATAGAAAACTATTTCCCTGAAAAAGGAGTCAGATATGTTTCTATATTAGATGGAGTAGACACATTTTTAGATAGTACAAATAACGATGTAACTCCATTTAAAGCAATTATAAATGATATGTATGCACGAGATATATCCAAAAAGATAAAAGGAGTGCTAAGAGAAAAAGAACTAAAAGGAGAATATTTAGGAAGCGTAGCTCCATATGGTTACAAAAAGAGTAGCATTTACAAAAACAAACTTGAAGTAGACAAAAATGTATCATATGTTGTAAAAAGAATATTTGAATTATATTCTGAAGGAAATGGATTTCAAAGGATAGCAACAATACTTGATAATGAAAAAATAAAGCCACCAAGTCAGTATTTGGATATGAAACACAAAAGAACTACATGGAATCCAAAAAGTATAAGAGCTATACTTGTAAATGAAGCATATTGTCGGTAATACAGTTCAAAATAAATGTACATCTGTATCATACAAAGTAAAGAAAAAAAGGAAAAAAAGTGAAGCGGAATATATACGAGTAGAAAATACACATGAAGCCATTGTATCAAAAGAATTATTTATGAAAGTTCAAGAAATGATAAAAAATAAAAAAACAATGTCAAGTCCAAAGCATGATTTTTTATTTAAAGGATTAATGTTTTGTCATAATTGTGGGAGAAAATCTAGAGTTTGTTATAGAGGAAGAAAAGAGAAAATAGGATACATTGATTGCACTCTAGCAAGGGGCAAAGATAAAAAATGCAAAACAGCTAATTACAATTATAATAAATTTGAGGAAAAGACGTTAAATGCTATAAGAGATATATGTGGTGTATATTGTGATGAAAATGCTTTAAAAGAAATATATGAAAAGTGCAAAAATAATTATAATGATATGATTGATAGTGAAAAAGACAGTTTAAAAGATGTACTAGATAAACTAGAAAAAATATCAAAAAAGTTAGAAAAATTATATCGAGATAATTTAAATGAAATTATCACAGATGAAGAATATCATAAATACTCAAGAGAGTTTATAGAGGAAAAGGAAGCCTTAAAAAGAAGGCAAAAAATTATACAAGATAAAATTAAGCTCATAATGAAAAAACAAGAAAGTTCTAAAAATGATGAAGAGATGGAAAAAACAATAAAAGAATTTCTAAAATTAGAAAAGCCAAGTAAAAGGATCTTGTATGAATTAATAGACAGAGTAGAACTAGACGAATACAAAAATATATATATTTATTTTAACTTTTCTGAATTAAACATTATAAATGAAAGCTTAAATGAAAAATACATAATAAAGAGTGCCTGATATAGGCAAAAAAAATTGGTAAAATCAGCTATGCCTCACACTTAGCATGGCTAGATAGCATATACAAAAAAACAGGAATAGTAGTACCATTTCCAATTATAGCGGACCTAAATGGGCAAGTAGCAAGAAGATATGGAATGATATCAAATGAAGTAAACCCAAATGTAACAGTAAGAAATGTGTTTATCATAGATGATAAAGGAGTAGTACGTACAATACTAATATATCCAATGAATGTAGGAAGATGTATTCCAGAGATACTAAGAACAGTAGAAGCCTTGCAAACAGCAGATAGAACTGGAATGTCTACACCTGCAAATTGGACTCCACGGAAATCCATTAATAGTTGCACCTCCGCAGACATTCGAGGAATTACAACAAAGACAAAAAGAAATAGAAGAAAATAGAAATGGATTTAGTTGGTACTTAAGTTTTGCGAATCCAGAGGAAAAGAAGAAAGAAACAAATTGCGATAGAAAAGTAGAAGAGAAAAAGATTAGATAGAACTATATATAATTAATAATTGCAAATTTACATAAATTATGTTAAAATGTAAAAGTATTATTATAAAAAGTGTAATAGATTAGAAAGGAAATTTATATGGAGCAAATAAATGATTTAATAAATATTTTTACAGAGATACAAAAAAACAGGATACTAGATATCATAATTGCAGTTGTTATAATCATATTATCTATTATGATGAGTTCGTTTTTAGCATTTTTAACAATAAAAATATTTAAATTAAAAGAAAAACATGTAAAAGTAAAAAATCATCCACTTTATAAATCGATTAAAGGAATATTTTTCTTAATAGGTATGTATTTTGCAATACTTGTATTAAAGCTACCAGAAGATTGGTTTGGAGTATGTAAAACAATTGTTAGAATACTAATAATTTTGAAAATTGCAAAAACGGTTGAAACCTTAATAGCAGTAGACTCAAAATTTATTAGAAAAATAAAAGAAAGTAATAAAGTGGATGAAAAGGATACTTTAATAAAAATTTTAAGCAAATTTGGCAAATATGGAGTATATATAGTTGCAGGATTTTTAATTATTTCAGAACTAAACTATGACATAAGTAGCTTAGTAACAGGACTTGGACTTACAAGCGTAGTAATAGCACTAGCAGCACAAAACTTAGTAGGAAGTCTATTAAGCGGAATAGCGATAGCATCAGATAAACCCTTTATAATTGGAGATTTTGTAAAAATAAATTCATATGAAGGAACCGTCACAGAGATAAAATTTAGATGCACTAGAATTAGAACAGTAGATGACACTATAGTTACAATACAAAATTCCACTATAACAAGTAGTGAAGTAGTAAATTATACGCAGATGACTAAAAGAAGACATGATATTACTTTAAATTTACCATTAGAAACCAAAAGTGAAGTACTAGAAAAAGTGAAGAATAAATTAAAAGATATACTAGAAGCGGAAGAAAGTGTAAATAAAGATTCTGTAAGAATATATTTTGATAATATATATAGTGATGGAATGAAAATAAAAATATATTTATATACAACAATTATTAATTATGATGATTTTCTTGAATTTAAAACTAGAATAAATTTACTCATAATTAAAGCTTTAGAAACAGAAAATATAAAGATATCTTATTCAGGAAAAAATGTATATTTAGTATAAAAATAATTAATTATCATAGTCACAAAACTCCAAATAAAATAATATAATATATTATTAAACCAATGAAAAGGAGTTGATAAACATGATAGAAGAAATGAAAATAAGATATAACTGTGAAGAAGCATATGGAGAAAATAAGCATCCAAGTTGTAGTAAAAAAGAAAGTAAGATTTGTTCATGTATGGAAATAGTCATAGCAATACTTTCAGCACTCTTTATAGGCGTTATTGGTATAATAATAGGAGCAGCATTAAGTGTTATTATACTTGCTGCACTCCCAGCAGTAATCATACTTGCAGTAGTATTATTCATACTATTAGTATTAAGCATAATAATAACAATATGTTGCAAAAATAGAAAAACTAAAAAGCCATGTTGCTGTTGTAAATAAAAAAAGATAAGGCAGGGGTACAAACCCTGCCTTTATGTAATAAAAGCAAAATTTATACCTCGACCTTAAAATACTATAGGCTAGTAAAAAATTTATTTACCTATCATTTGGTTTTCAGCTTTTTGTATTAATTTTCTAACCATGTTACCACCGATTTTACCAGCGTCTCTTGAAGAGATATCACCGTTATAACCGTTTTTTAAATTAACACCTACTTCACTAGCTACTTCATATTTGAACTTATCTAAAGCGTCCATAGCTTCTGGAACTACTTTTCTATTGCTTGATGATGTTGCCATAATCCTAATTCACCTCCAAGTTATAAAAACTTATGATTTGAAAAACAAAATACTTCGTTTTTCAATATATATAATGCACCAAAAAAACAAAAATAAAACATGAAAAATTTGTAAAAAAAATATTGTAAAAAAAAGAAGAAAAGTGATATAATAAATAAACTATAAACTATAAAAAGGAGGCAATATGTACAAACTACTTGCACTAGATTTAGATGGAACACTTTTAAACTCATATGGAGAAATATCAGAGGAAAACAAAAAGTGGATAAAAAAAGCAAAAGAAAATGGCATAGAAATAGTACTTACATCAGGAAGAATGGCAAGCTCTGTTATTGGAATTGCAAAAGAAATAGAAACAGATAATTATATAATTTGCCGGAAATGGTGCAATTGTATATGATATAAAAAATAAAAAAAATTTAATAAGTGAATGTATTTCAAAAGAAAAAGTAAAAGAAATAGCAAAAATTTGTGAAGAAAATAACATATATTACACAATAAACACAGAAAAATACATATTATCAAAAAAACTTAAATTTAATCTTTTATACTACTATTATGAAAACAGTAAAAAAGCAGAAAACAGAAAAACAAATATAAATTTAGTAGAAAATATAGAAAAATATATAGAAGAAAATGATATAGGCGAAGTTACAAAAATAACAATTAGTGATGAAAATAAATTAATATTTAATGGAATAATAAAAAAATTAAAAAATATAGAAGAAATAAATGTATTAGAAGTTTCAAATATGTCAAGAAAAATTATAAAATCAGGAACAGAAAAAAAAGAAATAAATTACTATTATACAGAAATTACAAAAAAAGATATAAACAAATGGAACTCAATTGAAAAATTAGCTAAATACTTAAAAATAGAACAAAAAGAAATTGTAGCAATAGGAGATAACATAAATGATGAAGAAATGATAAAAAATGCAGGACTTCGGAATAATAATTCGGGAAAAGCAGTTTAGAAGCAAAAGGATTAGCAAATCCAATTGTCAAAAGTAATGATGAAGATCGGAGTCGCAGAAGCAATAAAGAAATATATAATTTAAAATTACAAAAATATTACAAAAAAGCAACAATTGTGTTACAAAAAACAAAAAATATTGTAAACTATGCGAGAATATTGTATAATAAAATAAGATAAATTATTCTGCCCAAAAAGAAGCAAACAAATAGAGCAGAATACAAAGGAGGAAAAGACTTATGGCAATGAATCCGATGCAAAAAAAAGCAAGAACATCATTTTTATTAGGAATGTTTTTAACATTAATTATAGCATCAATAATAATAGGTTTTTTAATATTACAAATATCTAAAATGAAAGAAGAACAAAACGCAATAGTATATTATGCAGTTTATGTTCTTAATACTGATGTAAAATCAGGAGATAGCTTGCAAGGAAAATTAGTTAAGCAAGATGTAAGGGCAGAACATGTGCCAAATAACGCAATTAGAAACGAAAACTATGCTACATACATGACAGAAAACGCAACAGCAAAAATAGAATTAAGAAAAGGAACAGTTGCAACAACTGATATGATAAATACGGAAGGAAAACAGCTTACATCAGATGTAAGAATGCAAGAATATAATATGCTAGTTCTTCCATCACAACTAGAAGAAGGGGAACATATTGATGTAAGGTTAAGAATGCCTACAGGTGAAGACTATATTGTTTTATCTAAAAAACTAGTTGAACAAACAAACTCAAGTACAGTGTGGATGAAAGTTTCAGAAGAAGAAATGCTTATAATGAGTAATGCAATAGTAGAAGCATATATGATAGATGGTTCGCTTTTATATGCTACAATATATGCAGATGCAGGAATGCAAGGAGGAGCAAGCAAAACATACATACCAAGTGATAATGTTAGAAACTTAATGCAAAACAATGCAAACATAGTTCCAGAAGCATATGCAGGACTACAAGAAATCTATAGTAAAGGAATTGCAGGGCATAGAGGAATAATTTCAAGTGCAATACAAGGAAACCAAGAAAAAGCAATACCAAATGTACAAACAAAAACAAAAGAAGAATCAGAAAAAATGCAATCAGCAAGACAACAATACGTAGATGGTTTATCTACATATTAAAAAATAAGTGGAGGCATAGAATAAAAATGCTTTCCACTTAGCTTAATATATAGAAAGGATTGGTACCAAAAGTTTATGAAAACAGTAGGATTTATAGGAGGATACGATAAACTAGATTTAATGTTATATGTAGCAAAAATACTAGCACTATCAGAAAAAAAAGTATTGCTAATCGATGCAAGTACAATGCAAAAGACAAGATATGTAGTCCCAGCAATAAACCCAACAGCATCATATGTAACAGAATTTGAAGGATTTGATGTTGCTTGTCGGATTTAAGAGCATGGACAGGATAAAAAATTACTTAGGAGTAGACGAATTAGATTATGATGTAGCACTACTAGATGTGGATACACCAGAAATAGCAATAAATTTTGAAATAGAGAAAAACTATAAAAACTGCTTTGTTACAGCATTTGATGTATATTCATTAAGAAGAGGAACAGAGGTACTAGAAATATTCAAAAAACCAGTAAAAGTTATAAAAGTATTATTTTCTAAAAACTTACTAAAAGAAGAAAATGAATATCTAGACTACATAACATTAGGCAGTAAAGTAGTATGGGATAAAGAAGTAATCAGCTTCCCATTAGAACTTGGAAACTACAGTGTCGCAATAATAAATCAAATAATAGCAAGAATAAAAATGAAAAAACTAAGCGACCACTACAAAAACAGTTTAGTATATCTAATGACAATGTTATTTGAAGACGAAATGAAATCAAGTGAAATAAAAAAGATTATCAAAAATATAGAAAGGGAATAGAAAATAATGGCAATTGTTACATTTTGGAATAATAACACAGGAAAAATAGGACAAACATATTCAAGTATTGCGATATCTGCATATATGGCAGTAGAACATAATTATAAAATATTACTAATGTCTACAAGATATGATGATGAAATCGCCCTAACATCTTTTGGTGTAGAAGATAGAATGAAGACTTTAAATAAACTAACAGAAGGAAAACAAGCAATGGATCTAGAGTCTGGAATAGAAGGAATGTCAAAACTAGTATATGCAAATAGACTTACACCAGAACTAATACCAAGCTATACAAAAGTAGTATATAAAGACAGATTAGAAGTGGTAGTAGCTCCAAAAAAGAAACTAGGACTTGATTATCCTAAAATATATAAATCATGCAAAGACATAATAAACTTTGCAAGACAATACTATGACATAGTATTTGTAGACTTAAACAATGGCTTAGAAAGTGACACAACAAAAGATATATTAAAAATGTCAAATATAGTGATTTTAAATATAGAACAAAAACTATCAGAATTAGAAGTGCTAAAAGAGATGAAAAAAGAAAAAGAATTATTTAACCCAAAAGGGTTACTAACATTAATAAATAACTATGACAGAAAATCAAAATATTCAAGCAAAAATATAACAAGAGAACTAGGAGAAAAGAAAGAAATATTAACAGTTCCATACGCAAACCTATTCTCAGAAGCAGTACAAGAAGGAACTACAGCAGACTTTTTCTTGAATACAAGACTTAAAAGACTAGATGATGGAGAAGATAGAACAACCTTCTTCATAAGAGAACTAAAAAGAGGAACAGAACAAATAGTATACAAGATGCAAGAATTACAAATGAGGATTTAAAGAACGTAAAAGGAGGAATCCGGGTAATATGAATATGATAAACATCCTAGCAATTTTATTAGTCTTAGCAATAGCAGGCTTCCTTGTATTAAGAGTGCTAAAAGCAAGAAAAAATGAGGAAGAAGAAGAAACGGTAGAACAAGACGACAAAACATACACATTAGAGAAAATGATTGAGTTTGTAAAAAGAAGACTAGATGAAATTACAAAAATAAACCTTTATGATATAGGGCTATCGGAAGAAGAACTAAAAAGAAGAAAAAACAAGAAGTATGAGTTAAAAAAGGCATTAAAAGGCTGTACATATGGAGATGTAAACGACAAAAAATATGTTAAAGAACTAATATACGACTTGCTTTCAAAAGAATATGGAGCAGATGAAACAAATATATCAAAAGCAATTCCATTTGATATACCATCACTTCTTACAGCCCAAGACAAATTTGATATAATGCTATATATATATAAAGAACAATTTGGTTATGAAGCACTTACAGAATTCATAAAAAAATACCATTTAGATTCTTTGAAATATGTTGCAGGAGAAGCAAAACCATGCTATGTTATAACAGAAGAAGAAATAAATGATATATATGATAAAGAAGATATTGTATTAAGTTATGATGACAAACTAAAAATTGTCGTTCAAAGAATATACCAATGTTATAAAGGATATTCAAGTATAGACGAAATTAGAGATATGAATATAGATGGAGTGTCAGGTCGGAGTATCAGGACTTCCTGAAAGTTTCTTAAGTCAAGTTGCACAAACAGATGGAGACTATCTAGACCAAATATTAGATAACAAAGTACCAAGAGCTTGTGATGCAATTTGGATATTCTTCCAAGGTAAATCAGTAAGACTTGCGTTTTTGAGCTTCGGTTCAGAAAGCGAACTAAAAAGAGTATGTCAAAACATATATAAATATAATAACCCAGGACAATTATCAGATTCAAATGGTTATAAAATCAATGAAATGAAAGACGGTTCACGTGTTGTTGTAGTTAGACCACAAATGTCAGAAACATGGGCATTCTTTGTAAGAAAATTTGACGTAAAAAGAGCAACACTAGAACAAATAGTTACATATGAAGGAAAAGAAAAAGCAATAGATTTATTAAAATATCTAGTAAAAGGAGCAAGAATTATCTCACTAACAGGAGAACAAGGATGCCGGAAAAACAACAATGCTTATGGCAATGATTGAAAATATATATGATACAATGAACATAAGGGTTCAGGAAACAGCATTCGAGCTTCACTTAAGAAAAATATATCCAACAAGAAACATACTATCATTTAGAGAAACAGAAACAGTTTCAGGACAAGAAGGATTAGACGTTCAAAAGAAAACTGACGGTTCTGTAAACATAATTCGGAGAGGTTGCAACAGATCCCGTTGCTTCATGGATGATACAAGCAGCCCAAGTTGCATCTAAGTTTACACTATTCACACACCACGCAAAAACATTCCCAAACTTAGTTACAGCACTTAGAAACTCAATGCTTAGAACAGGAGTTTTCACAGATGAAAAAACAGCAGAAGAGCAAGTTATATCAGTATTAAACTTTGATATACACTTAGTAAAAGACTTTAGAGGAAGAAGATATATTGAAAGAATAACAGAATGTATACCAATAGAAGCAAAAAATGATTATACATATGACCATAGAAATGAAAAAACACTAGAAGGAAAACTAGACAAATTTATGGATAATGCAACACGTTACTTTGGAAAGGTTACAGATAGAGAAACATATAAATATGTAAATATATTAGAATATGTAGATGATAGCTATGTAATCACAAATAAAATATCAGACACAAACCTAATAGAAATGAGAAATAACATGGACGATTCTGATATAGAAGGATTTGATAAATTTGTGGAAGAAAATTGGGGTGTAAGAGTAAAAGACGGATTTGCAGGAGTAGAAGTTATAGGAAAACCTAAAAAGCAGGAAAAAGCTGAAAAATCAATAAAATCCACAAAAGCACGGAAGTAAAGTAGCTACAAAAACAGCAAAAACGACAAAAGCAGGAACTACCACAAAAAAACAAAAACAGCAAAAAAATAATAACAAATAGAGAAAAATCATAAGAAAAAGGAGGTGCATTCCTTGCTATGGATACAAATCAAATCCTTATATATGTAATGGGTGGCTCAGTTGCAGTCTTAGCAATAATAATAGTTGCATATTTAATGATAAAAAAAGCATTAGACAAAGGTGATAGAAAATATGTAAGAGAGCTAAGAAAAGGTACAAAAACAAGCAAATTTTCATCAGAAGTATTATACCAAAAACTATATGTAAAATACACAAGAATACCAGGATTAAAAAGATACTTAATGAAAATCAGAAGAAAACTTGAAATAATAAACATAGAAGATGAATTCAAAACAAGAGGACAATCATCAGCAATAATAACAAAAGCACTATTAATAATTGTACCACTAACAATATTAATAATAGTACTAGCAAAATCAAATCCATTATTACTTGGAATACTTCTAATATTCGAAATATTTACAATAGATACATTAGTAGACACAATGATTGGGAAGTTAGACACAAAACTACTAAAACAACAGATAGACTTCTTTGCAGAAATAAGGCATGCATATCATGAATACAACATGGTAGAAGAAGCAATATACGAAGTATCACAAAATGACGAATTAGAAGTATCAAGACAAGGCGAGAAAATATATGAAATACTAATATCAGACGACCCAGAAGGAGAGCTAGAAAAATATTACGATGTAGCACCAAATAGCTATCTAAAAGAATTTGCAGGAATATCATACCTAACACGTGAATTTGGTGATAGAAAAACAAATGACGGAGCATCACTTTACCTAAAGAACCTGAACAACATAACACAAGAAATGCAAATAGAAATATTAAAAAGGGATAAGCTAGAATATGTATTCCAAAGCTTATCAATAATTGCAGTAGTTCCAGTACTATTTATAGAAATGCTAAAACAGTGGGCAGTAACAAACTTTAGCTTTACATCAAGTTTCTATAATCGGAAAAATTGGACTAATAATGCAAATATTACTTGTAGTACTAACAGCAGTATGTTATCTACTAGTAAAAAAAGTAAAAGATACAAGCTCAAGCAACACAAACGTAGTAAATTCACAAAACCCTTGGCAACAAAGATTATACAAAAAGAAGCCGATAAAAAAATTTGTAGACTTATTTATACCAAAAAAAGGTACAAAGCCTTATAGAACATTAACACAACTTTTAAAAGATGCGGCCTCAAAACAAAAAATAGAATGGATATATGTAACAAAACTAGTATTAGTTGTTGTAACATTCTTTGTATCACTATTTTTGATGAACAGATTACATCAAACAGCTATAGACTACATATACACAGAACCTACAACAGACTATGACTTAATCTCAATGTCAACAAAACAAGAAAATTCATCAATGGAAACAACTCAAAAAGAAAATAAAATACTTGATATGTTTAGAGGTCAGCAAGATGTAACAGAACAAAAAATAAGAGTGGCAGTAAAAAATTCAGAAGACTATAAAAATGCAAAAGATGAAGATATAGAAAAAGCAGTAAAAAGCATATATACAAAATTGCAGACAATAAATAGTGAATATATAAAATGGTTTGAAGTATTACTTGCACTAGTGTTTTCAGCAATTGCATACATGACACCAACTTGGATGTTATACTTCCAAAAAAGATTAAGACAAATTGAAATGGAAGATGAAGTAATGCAATATCAAACAATCATATTAATGCTAATGAAGATAGAAAGAGTAAACGTAGAAATGATACTAGAATGGCTAGAAAGATATTCAAATATATTTAAAGAGCCAATCACAAAATGTGTAAACAACTACGAAGCAGGTGCATGGGAAGCACTAGAAGACTTAAAAAATGATATATCATATCAGCAACTTATAACAATAGTAGAAAGTATGCAAGCAGCTGTAGAAAAAATACCAATTAGAGAAGCATTTGATGAGCTAGACACAGAAAGAGACTATTACCAAGAAAAGAGAAAAGCTTCAAACGAAAAATTAATTTCAAGAAAAGGAATGATAGGAAAAGTAATAGGATTTGCACCAATGATAGTACTATTTGTAGGATATTTGATAGTACCACTTGTAGTAATTGGACTATTGAGTATGTCAAACTCATTCCAGACAATGGGAACAATGATGTAACTTAAAAAAAGAAAAAGGAGGAATATAGTATGGAAAACGCTAGTAAAGCTATAATAATAGCAGGACGGAATATTAATAGCAATAATCACAATATCTATATTCTTCTTTGTTTTTACAAATGTAAGCCAAATAGTAGGAGTAACAGAAGAAGATACTGTTTCAAAAGAACTAGAAGACTTTAACAAATCATATGAAGCATATAATAAGAAAAAAATGTATGGCACAGATGTCATAAGTGTACTAAATAAAGCAATAGATAATAACCGTTCTTGGGAAGTAGAATATGGCATAAATTCTCCTAAAAAAGATTATTTAGACTATTATGTAGATGTTGAAATAACATATTTTGCAAGAAATGAAATGCAACTTCGGAAATGCAGGAGGAGAGCCTCCAAAAAGAACTATTACTTTAAGTGGAAATTATAAAAAGGCAAGCGAAACAATTAATAACCAAATAAGAACTGTATTTTTAACCCCAGACCTAACAATTGCTGGGGAAGAAGATAATTATAGAAACTTAAAATTTGGAATTTTCAAATGTACAGGAGTTGAATACATAAAAAATGCATCAGAACTAAAGGATAAGTCAAATCAAGGAGCAGTGGGTAGAGTGAAAAAGATGAAATTTGAAGAAATAACCAAATTTATAGTACCTACAATTTAAAATTAGCTTTGTCTTAAGGAGGAGAATATGGAACAAGCATCAAAAGCACTGTTAATTGCTGGAAGTATATTAATTGGACTTGTGCTTTTCGCAATCTTTGTATTTGAATTAAACTATGTATCAAATATTTCAAAAGAAGTAAACGACAAACAAGCAAGAAAAGAAATACTAGAATTTAATTCACAGTTTGAAAGTTATGCAAATAAAAAACCAGGATATATTCCAGCCAATTCATTAAATCATCCATCAAATGGAACAATATCAATGCATGAATTAATAAGCCTAATAAATATGACAAGAAACTGGAACAAAGAATATCCACATGATCAAATAAAAATTTCAATAATAAACATGGGAAGTGCACCAAATGCTTCAGTAATAATGGGGTATATAAATGGAGTAAATAAAGATAAGCCACTTGAAAATTTAATATTAAACTTACAAGCAGGAGGAAAAGATATAGAACAATACTATTTCATATTTAAAACAACAATAGAAGACCTTCCAGGTGAGCCAGATAAAGAGGGGATAAAATATAATAACTTAGAAGGAAGAATATCAGAAATAAGATTAATAGGAAGACTAGCTCCAAGAGAATTAGTAATTCCGACTCCAGAACCATCTCCAAGCACATAATATAAAAAAACTTGCAAAAAAAATCGAAAAGTGTTATAATATAAAGAGGAATATTATGAAAAAAAATATTTTATATATACTTTTAGCATTGATTATAATTATAGTAATAGTAGTAATAAACATAAGCAATGTGAAAATAAAGCAAAATACTATAGAAAAATTCAATAGTGAGTTTGAAAAATATAAGGACAAAACACTATATGGAGCAGATATATTATCAATAATAAATAAAGCAATAGATAACAACAAAGAATATAGTATTCAAAAAGATGAAAAAGGAAACTATATAGCAAATGACGAAAATTCGCTAAAAGTAGAATTAATACTATTAACATTAGATGATAAAGGAGAAGAAAAAGAAGTAACATACCCAATGGAAACTTTGGAAAAAGCGGGACTAGAAGAATTTATTTCAAGTTTTTCTCTAACAGAATTTAAAATAACAAATATAGAACAAAATAGCTTGCACAGAATATCGAAAATAACAGTAAAACAGCTAGAAATGTAAAAAAATATGACATTAATATTGACATTATGAAAAATAATGTTAGAATATATATAAATAAATACAAAGGAGGAAAGTTTTATGGAAAACGCGTCAAAAGCCTTAATTATAGCAGGAGCTATATTAATATCAATAATTTTAATAAGTATAGGAATAATGGTAATAAACAATGCACAAATTGTTATAGACCAATCAGGAAAGGCACTAGATAGACAAGCCATAGAAACATTCAATGCACCATATGTTACATATGCAGGAAGGCAAAGAGGTTCAACAATTAAAACATTAGCACAATCAATAATTGCAAACAATGCAACAGACCCAGATAATAAGATAGTAGTTAAATATCTAAATTCAGAAATAGAGCCTTCTCAAGTATTAACAACAATTAGCCCTACTAAATACTATACTGTAAATTTCCAATTTGCAGGAGAAAAAGATGTAAATCCAGGTATCGTTAGAGAAATGGATATTACAGAATATTCAGGAGACTCAAGCAGTTGGGGAGGACAAACAGGAAATACAATTTAACACTTTTTTGAGAGGATAAGTATATGGAAAATCTAGCAGATGCCTTAAAATTTGGATTTGCAGTAGTAGTATTTGCTATTGCACTTACACTATTATTCCAAACAGTAGGACTTGCAAAAAATACAGCAGATACACTGATTTCAGAAGCAGATAGTACTACGTACTATACATATATTCCTGCGCCAGGCGATGAAACAATATCTCGTGACCCTAATAATCACAATGTAGCAACAAGAATAGTAACAATGCAAGACATAATTCCAACATTATATAGGTATTCTGTAGAAAGCTATGGTGTTACAATAATAGATAAAGACGGAGAAATAGTTACAAGATTTGATACAGATACAGAGCAAATTTGTAATGTATTAGATAGTTCAGCAGTAAATTTAGAAAGAAAGCAAAGATTAATAGATGAAATAGATATGTATGTACTAAGACCAGTAGGAGCTATACCAATTGAAAATATTGATAATTTACGAGAGCTATTTGAAAAAATTTATAAGCAAAATAAAAGCAATACAAACCCAAGAACATATGAATGCCCTTGGGCAGGAAATCAATACAAGCAATGGGTAGCTCAAAGAATAGATTCAGATCTATCAGGACATACTGCATATTTCGATTTAACTAATCTAGGGACACAAAGTACAAATACAAATTCAAAAAATCATGTATCATGCGTTAATGAAGGCCTAATAAACAAATACATGAATAATACAAAAATAACAAAATTTAGGGAATACTTAATATTACATGATAAAAATAACCCAGAATTAGATGAAGGAAATGCATTTTATACACAGCCAGATGGGGGGCAACTTCCAGACACAATCAAAAGAGAAATAATCTATGTAGAAATAGATGATTAAAAAGCATAAAGGAAAGGAGGATAAAAGCATATGGGAGATTCATTAATAACAGTAGTTGCAATTTTGCTTGCAGCCATACTAATGTTTATATTTCCTATGATGGCAATGTCAGAAAGAAATGATGATGTAGCAGAACTTGCCGTACAAACTGCAATTTCAGAATTTGTAAATAAAGCAAGAAATTCTGGGAAAATAACAACAGCAGACTATGATAAATTACTTGCAGAACTACATGCAACAGGAAATACTTACAATGTAGAAATGGAACTTCAAGTATTAGATGCAAACCCAGCAAGAAAGAAAACAGAAGGACTAGCATTTTCTACACCAACCACAAAACTAGGTGAAAATATTTATTACTCTATATACACATCACAAATAATGGATGAAATAGATGGAAAAGGTGTAAAATACATGAAAGAAGGAGATATATTAACAGTGAAAGCTGCTAACACAAATAACACAATATCTCAAATGCTTAAGAATTTCTTTTATAGCTTAAGCGGAAATGATACATACAGCATAGTAGGTTCAAGCTCAGGACAAGTTACCGTAACAGGAAGTGGGAGTTAATAAACTGCCACTTTTTATTCTAACGCATATAATCACTGACGCAGAATCAAAGATTTCGACAGTGATTTATACTAAAGGAGAAAACTAAAATCTAATGAAATTACAAAATATAATAATAATATTTTTAGCAATAGCATTACCAGTAATTATCATATTATCTGTCTATGTATCATACCAAGTGGACACAGCAAGATTAAGATCAAGGTATGATGATATTTTGATAAACTCTTCACATGAAGCAATGCTTGCATTTCAAATGAATACAGCAAATAACCAGTATTCAAATATTGCAGATAAAAAGATGAGAGATATACAAGGAGCATTTAATATATTTGCATCAAGTTTGGCGACAAATGTTGGGCAAACAGGTTCTAGTAATAATTACATGATGGCATATGTTCCAGCAATGGCATTTACACTTTATGATGGATACTATATATCAATTCCAACAGACAGACTGTGGGTTCCAGATTCGGAAGACCAAGATAATAGCACTTGGCAAGAAATAGACCAGAACCATGAAATGAAATCATATGTATATTATTCAAAACAATATTCAAATGCAAATAAAACAAAGATACTAACAATAAACTTTACACTAGATAACTTTATATCAGCATATTATTTAGATGTTAATAATAATCATGAATATCAATCAAGAGCAGGATATTTAGAAGCAGTACCAGAGAATAAACAAGCATTTTTTGATGAAATAGATGCAAATAACGATGAAGAAGTAAAAAAATATTATAATGAAGCATGGGAATTTACAGATTGGTTTAATGGAATATTAGATAAATTAGCTTTGCAAGAAGTGAAAGATAAACTAAAAATCCAAGAAGGAGTAAATCAAAACATTGCACTTCCAGAAGCTTCATCAGATTTTAATAGTGAAAAATATGATGTAATAAAATCTAGTTTGACTAAAAATTTAGAACAAGCAATGTATTTAGCAGGCGAACAAATGCCAGAATTTACTGGGCATGATTGGGATTTAATTTTAAATAATATATGTTTTATATCATTTATGCAAGGAATACCGACAGGAACAACTGTATATAATAATTATTGCATAACAGTAAGTACAGAAAATAAAGAAACTATAAGAGGAAATGATTTATACTTTGTGCGGATATAATTCTGACCGGAACATTTGCAGATAATGCATACCATAGAATATGGTGTCCAAAACTTGAAGGCGAAAATATAGTTCGGATATAACAAAAACGATTTTAAATACAATTTAGCAAGAAGTCAAAATCTAGAGGGCGAAGAAAATATAGCAATCAGAACAATTCCGGCTTGTTATTACTGCACAGTTTCAGCTTCGAACCCAAGTTTAGAATATGCATTTGATTATTTTGAAAAAATGCGGAAGAGCAAGTGATTATAAAACAGCAAGAAAAAATGCATATATAAAAGCACTTGCGAGAGAAAGAAGAAAACTAGTGCCATTAAAACAATCAGACTTTATAAGTGGAAGTACAGGACTTCCAGAAAAGCAAGCTCCGTGGCAATAATTAAAACAAAAATGAAAGGTTTGAAAAATTTTCAAGCCTTTTTTGTATTCTAGGAAATTACATGCGCATAGCGTGTAATTGACGTAGAAAATAATTATGCGAAACTTAGATTTTCTTAGCGAAAGATAAGCTTAGAAAATATTGGTTCCATTTTTTTTGTTTTCATTTTTTTACTTTTGGTTATAATACTAAAAACAAAATTAATAAAAGAAGGTAATAAAAATGAATAAGCATTTAAAAAGGACGATAATTGCGCTTTCCTTACTTTTTTTGCTGACAGCATTAATATATATTAGTAATATAACAAACTTGCCAGAAAACGTAATTCTGTTTGAAGGAGAGGCATTAGATTTAAAGACATTACTAGGAATTAACATAGAAACAGAATATTCGAGTAATCCAAATATCGAAAAAATAGAAGAAGGCAAAACCATAACAGTTTCAGCAGATGCAAAAGAAACATCACACACAGGAAACTTGAACTTAAAAGTATCATTACTTGGAGTTAAAGTCAAAGAAATAAATGTAGACATCATAGAAAACGTAGAAGTAGTACCACTTGGAACATTAATTGGAGTAAAACTTTACACAAATGGAGTCTTAGTTGTTGGAATGTCTGAGATAACTGGAAAAGACATGGAAAGGTATAAGCCATATGAAGGTTCAGGTATTGCAAAAGGCGATATTATAGTTGAAGTAGATAATAAAGCAGTAACATGCACAAATGACCTAACAGGCTGTATAAATAATGCAAAAGAAAATGAAATGCAAATAAAAGTTTTAAGAGATGGAAAAGAAGAAAATACTAAATTAAGAGCAGTAAAAATGGCAGATAATACCTACAAGATAGGATTATGGGTAAGAGATACATCTGCAGGAGTTCGGAACTGCTAGCTTTTATGAACCAGAAAGCAAAAAAATAGCAAGTTTAGGACATGGAATTGTAGATATAGATACAGAAGAACTAGTTGAAATTTCAGCAGGAGAAATTGTCAATGCAAATATATTATCAGTAGTAAAAGGAAAAGAAGGAAGTCCTCGGTAAAATACAAGGCTCAATAGAAGGAAGAAGTACAATTGGAACGATTTACAAAAATAGTAATTTTGGAGTATATGGAAGTTTAAATAACCTAAATTCATTCGATTTAAAATCTAATAAAAAAGTGCGGAGTAGCCTTAAGAAACGAGATAAAACCAGGGAAAGCCACATTAATTGCAACACTTGAAAATGAAGCACCAAAAGAATATGAAATCGAAATAGAAAAAGTCTATACAAATAACAATTTAGACAATAAAAGTATGGTAATAAGGATAACAGATGAAAAACTATTAAACAAAACTCGGACGGGATTCTACAAGGAATGAGTGGAAGTCCAATCATACAAAATCGGAAAACTAGTACGGAGCATTAACTCATGTTATGATAAACGATTTAGCAAGAGGATATGCAGTTTTTGCAGAACTCATGGTTAAACAAATGAACTAAGTAATAAATAAAATTTAGCAAAAACCTTGAAATATTCATATAATAATTATATAATATAATAGTTTAAATAATTTTTCAAGGGAGGACAAATTTTATGGAAAATGCTATCGAGGAAATTAAAAAATATAAGACAGTTCATTTTATAGGTATTGGCGGAATTAGTATGAGTGGTATAGCCGAAACTATAAAAAATTTTGGTGTTAATGTAACTGGAAGTGATTGGTCTAAGTCCGAAATTACTGATAGGCTTATTTCTCATGGAATCGATGTTACTATTCGGTAGCGATTTGAATAAAATAAAAAATGCTGATTTAGTTGTATATACTGCTGCAATAAAAAAAGATGATGTAGAACTTTTAGAAGCAAAAAAACTTGGAATAGAAACTTGCGAACGTGCAGTTTTTCTAGGAAAACTTACTAGAGCTTTTAAAGAGACTATTGGTATTTCTGGAACACATGGAAAAACAACAACAACTTCCCTTATTTCACTTTGCTTTATAAAAGCAGGGTTTGATCCAAATGTTCAAGTTGGTGCTATTTTAGACCAATTAAATGGAAATTATAGAATAGGAGAAAGCGAATATCTTATACTAGAAGCATGTGAATATGTAGAAAGTTTCTTGCACTTTCATCCCAAAGCAGAGATAATTCTGAATATAGATAATGACCATTTAGATTATTTTGGAAATATAGATAATATAAAAAAAGCATTTTCAAACTATGTAAAATTACTTCCAGAAGATGGACTTTTAGTATATAATGGCGATGATGCAAATTCCAAAGATATAAATAAATTTTCAAAAGCAAAATGTGTGTCATTCGGAATAAAAAATACAGAAGCAAACTATGTTTCAAAAAATATAGAATTCGATAAAAATGGTTATGCAAGTTTCGATGTATATAAAAATGGAACTTTTTTTGATACTTTCAAGCTATCAATTTCTGGAATGCATAATGTATTAAACGCAACAGCATGTATTGCATTATGTGATAATTATAATGTACCAAATGAAGCTATAAAAGAGGCATTTTTATCATTTAAAGGAGCACACAGAAGATTAGAATATAAAGGCGAGTTTGAAGGGGTAGCAGTATTTGATGATTATGCACATCATCCAACAGAAATAAGAGCTACAGCTGATAGTTTAAATAGAAAAATATTTAATGAATCATGGGTAGTTTTTGAGCCCCATACATATAGTAGGCTGAAAAACTTACTTGAAGAATTTGCAGATTCTTTAATAGGTTTTGATCATGTAATAATTACAGATGTGTATGCAGCAAGAGAAAAAAATACTTTTAAAGTCTCAGCAAAAGATTTAGTAGATAAATTAATAGAACAAGGTAAATCAGCTCAATATATAACAGATTTTGAAAATATAGTTTCTTTCTTAAAAAGAAGTACAAAAAAAGATGATATAGTACTAACTCTAGGAGCTGGAATAGTTACAGAAATAAGCGATATGCTATTGAAGGATTAATATAACAAAGTAATCTTATCCCTATTTTGTAATATAAACTTCTCACTTTTTAGGTAAGAGAGCTCACGAGTCATTGAGCTCCTATCTACCGCTAAATAATTTGCAAGTTCTGTAATCGAACAAGGAAGTGTAAAACTCTTTCCATATTTTTTAGAAAGAAGTTCAAAATATCCGAAGCAATTTGTCACGTGTAGTTCTTCTAGAAAGAAGGTCTACACGTGATGTAAGAATAGTTATTTTTGAGATAATTAAATCAGTCATAGAAGAAGTTAAAGTCTTATGAAAAGAACAATGAGACTTGCATTTTTCATTTAAATCATCATATAAGAAAAATAAAACAGAGCACTTTTCTTTTGCCTCAACAACAAATTCACTATTTGTATTTATATCATAAAAAATTTCTCCAAAAATCGAAGATTTAGTAAAACGTTCAGTAACAATTCTATTTCCGATTAATATCATATCTAACCAAATCGGCAGTTCCAGAAATCAAGATGCAAAGCTGATTACGATTAACAAGATATGTTGTAATAACTTCACCTTTCAAAAAATCTTTAATTTGTGTTTTAGAACAACTTTTAGAAAAATCATTAATAAATTTATTCATATCAAACTTGTTTAACATGCTAAACCTCCATAAAAAACGAATTGTTTTCATAAAAATATTTTCACTATGACAAAATAATATCATAAAAATGTTGCAAATGCAACATAAAAAACTAAGAAAGTAAAATTAAAAAGAAGTGAAAAGTATAGTGGAATCAACTGATTAGCGAAAAAAAGAAGAAGTAATAAATTTAAAAAATAAATTTGTAATATATTTGTAATATTTCTGCAAAGATAGGCTCATCAATCAAATCCTAATTTAGTCAAAATGATTGTTGCAAATGCAACAGATTTTAAAAGAAAACAAGGATATAATGACCATAGATTTTAACAAGGGAGGAAAAACAATGAAGGTAATTAAGAGGGATGGCAGAGCTGTAGAATACGAAAGAAATAAAATTGAAGTAGCAATTGAAAAAGCAAATAATGAAGTAAGAGGAAAAGAAAAAGCTACAAAGGATGAAATCAAAAATATAGTGAACTATATTGAAGAATTAGGAAAAAAGAGAATTCTTGTAGAAGATGTTCAAGATATAATAGAAGAACAATTAATGCAAATCGGAAAATACGATTTAGCAAAAAAATATATAGTATATAGATATACGAGAGCTTTAATTAGAAAGCAAAATACAACAGATGAATCAATATTAAGCTTAATTAAAAATTCAAACAAAGATTTAATGGAAGAAAATTCAAATAAAAATGCAATAATAGCTTCAACTCAAAGAGATTTAATAGCAGGAGAAGTATCAAAAGACTTAACCAAAAGAATGTTATTGCCAGAAAAAATTTCAAAAGCACATGAAGAAGGAATATTACATTTTCATGACGCAGACTATTTTTTGCAACCAATATTTAACTGTTGTTTAATAAATATAAGTGATATGTTAGATAATGGAACAGTTATGAACGGAAAAATGATAGAAACACCAAAAAGTTTTCAAGTAGCATGTACAGTTATGACACAAATAATAGCATCAGTTGCAAGTAGCCAATATGGTGGACAATCTGTTGATATAAAACATCTTGGAAAATATTTAAGAAAAAGTCGTGAAAAATTTAGAAAACAAATACAAAAATTAAATGAAGATGGTTCACTTACAGAAAAAATGATAGAAGAATTAGTTGAACAAAGATTACAAACAGAGTTAAGCTCAGGAGTTCAAACAATACAATATCAAATAAACACACTGATGACAACAAACGGACAATCTCCTTTTGTAACATTATTCTTAAATCTTGAAAAAGATGATGAATATATTGAAGAG
>JAAWDU010000069.1 GCA_022793905.1 Clostridia bacterium | reverse complement strand
CTCCATATTGCTAATTCTTTTTATAAATTTTTTTGATTTTTTCCCTTTTTGCTAAAATTTTTATTTCAATCATTTTTATAATTATTGATTTTTAGGCTTTTTTTCTTCTTTTAGACCTAGCACTGAGACTACTTCCACGTGTGTTGTCTGAGGATTGTTGTAAGGTCAATTTTAGGTGGACTGATGACTGTTGTAACGTGTCAACAGGTTATATAAATTACTTTACTTTTTTTCATCTATATCATTATCTTCTTTTTCAATATAATTCTCTAAGTTTAATTCTTTTTTTAGCTCTTCTTCTGTTGGTAAATACAATTTATATTTTGAAGCAAATATTTGATTATTATCTTCTGGCAAAGTAAACTTTACAATTTAGTCGCTTTTATCTGCACAAAGCACAATTCCAATTGGTGGATTATCTCCCTCGTTCATCATTTCTCTTGTATAGTAATTTACATACATTTGCATTTGTCCTAAGTCTTGATGTGTTAAATCTCCCAATTTCAAATCAATTATCACGAAACATTTTAATATATAGTTGTAAAATACTAAATCAATAAAGAAATGTCTGCCATCAAAAGTTATTTTTTGTTGTCTTGCAACAAAAGAAAATCCTCTTCCAAGTTCTAGTAAGAATTTTTGTAAATGGTCTATAATTGCTTGTTCTAAGTCTTTTTCATAGAAATTTGTATTACCTTCTAGTCCTAAAAATTCTAATACATAGGGATCTCTTATAATATTTTTAGGTTCTACTTTCTCTGGTAATCCAATTTCATTTTCAACACTTTCTTTATCTTGACTTGCTAATAATCTTTCATAATAAAATGTTCCTATTTGCCTTTTTAATTGCCTAACACTCCAATTTGCTTTTGCACTTTCAATAGCATAAAACTCTCTTGCTTTATTATCTTCAATCCTCATTAATAAGTTATAATGTGACCAACTCAATTCGCTAGACAGTGTCTGGCGAATTGGAAAAGTACGATAAAATTGTCTCATATTCTTTAAATTTGCAACTGTAAATCCTTTTCCAAATTCTTTAGTTAATTGTTTTGATAAATATTGTAATAACTTTTTACCATATTCTGCTCTATCATTTTCTCCACATGCTTTATGAATCTCTTGCCCTATCTCCCAATATGCTTGTACCATTGCTGAATTTACTACTGTATATACTTTTGATTGTGCCGTTAGCACACTATTTCTAATTATTTTGTATGATTCTTCTGGCTGTATTGTTATTTGATTATCCTCCATAGACTTCCTCCTTAATATTTCTAAAAAATCTTCTCTATCTAGTTTTATTAACCCAGCATCCATTCCTAACTCTGTATTAGTAATATCTTTTCCAAGCCATTCTGGAATTTCAAAATTACTATACTCATATTCGTTATTAAACTCTACTTCTGCTCGTATTAATCCTTTATATATTCCATAATATACCTTTATTGTTATATTAGGTTTTTCATTTATCAAATAACTATCTCTTATAATTACTTTTTTACAGTCTTTAATTAGTTTGAAAAATTCTTGTTCTGTTATTTCTTGTTTTTCTTTTTTGTACTCTATGTCAATAATTTTTGTTTTAGTCTCTAATATGAACTTGTCATCTTTCCTTTGAACTCTTATTTGGTTATCAATATTATCATTTATATAGTATCTCTCATATCTAATTGGTTTTATATTCTTTAAATTCGGCATTTGCTTTATTAAGTATTTTCTTTCAATTTCTTTACCCATAACATTCTCTACCTCTATTAATTAACAATTATACTCTCAAAAAATCTTTCTTGAAACTCTGTCAACACTCGAATTTCATCATTTGTATATTTTTTATTTTCTGGTACTAATACTAATTTATCATCATTGTCATTTAATCTATGTATTACCGCTATGCATTCTCCTGTAAAATTTTCTATTGGTTCAAATACTCCTAAAACATAGCAATCTAATTCTTCTCCATCCCCACTTATTGTATTTGGTATATATCCATAATTAATAGGATATATAAATCCATGTTTTGGATGTTTAGATCCCATTTGTCTATCTATTTTTGCTCTAATTATTTTTCCTATGTATAACTTTGTATCAATTTTATTCATATTTTTTATTTCTTGTGTAAATAATTCCATCTTTTTCCCTTCCTTTACTTGCTTTGGCATATCACTATGTGGTATGCGGGAACAAGTCCTCCTCAGACCACCTTGATTTTCACTTTTTTATTTTTTTTAAATTTTAGCCATTTTTTCTGAAATTTTATGATTTTTTTAATTTTCCAAAAATCTCTGTATGTATTGATTTTTCTAGTGTTCAGTATTTTCTCTTAAACCTAGCACTGATACACATTCAACGTGTCCGTGTCCATGGAAAAAGGTCTACTGGAGTTATTTTTTCTATTTTATAGTGTGCTTCTAGTTTGTTTAAGTCTCTTACTAGTGTGCTTGGTTTGCAACTTATGTAGATTATTTTTTTCGGTTTCATTTTGATTAAATTATTTATTGTGTTATTATCTAGTCCTTTTCTTGGAGGATCCACAAAAACTACATCTGGTTCTATTTTATTTTTATAAACTAACTCTAATAATGCCTTTTCTACATCTCCACATAAAAATTCAATATTATCTATTCCATTTATTTTCGCATTTTCCTTTGCATCCTCAATCGCTTCTTTTACAATTTCTATGCTATAAACTTTTTTAACATATTTTGAAGCAAAAATTCCAATTGTTCCGATTCCTGAATATAAATCAAAAACAATATCATTTTTATCTAAATTTGCCCCCTCGATTGCTAAAGAATATAGCTTCTCTGTTTGAATTGGATTTACTTGGTAAAATGAATTAGCAGAAATATTAAATAAAAAATCTCCGAAGTTTATCTTGAATATATCCGGCTTCCATAAAGTACTACATTTTTCTCTCCCAATATAACATTTGTATTGTTTTTATTAATATTTTTAACAATTGTCTTTATACAAGGAAATTTATTAAGTAACATTGAAACAAGTTCCGCTTCCTTTATAAATCCATCCTCTCCAAGCACAAATATACACATAATTTCCCCAGTTTTCATTCCATATTTAACAATAATATGTCTAAAAGCACCTCTCAAAGTTTTTTCATCATAAACACTTATATTATTTGAATTAATAAAATCTATAATGGCATTCGCAATTTGAGAAGAAATTTTTGACTGTATCATACATTCATTAAACTCAATAATTTCATGAGTTCTACTAGCAAACACTCCAAAAATAGCTTGTCCCTTAGAATTTTTTCCGAACTGGATAAATAGCTTTATTTCTATAATGAAATGGCTCATTCATTCCTAAAACATCAAAAATTTCAATCTTCTCCTTCAACTCCTTATAAATCAAGCTCTTGACTGCTTCTTTCTTAATCTCTAATGTATAATCATATTTAGTATGCCTAAATACGCAGCCACCACACCTCTTAAAACTAAGGCAATCAACATCCTTTCTCATCTCACTACTATCAAGAATCTCAAGAATCTTACCAAAAGCATGAGAAGCAAGAACCTTAACAATCAAAATACGAACAGTTTCTCCCTTCAAAGCACAGGGAACAAAAACAGTAAACCCTGAAATCTTTGCAATTCCTTCACCTTCAAAACCATTATCAATAATTGAAACAACATACTCTTCATTTTTAACAACTGGACATTCCATAAAACCCTCTCTAAAACAAAATTTGCTCTTATTTTACCACTTTTAAAAAAAATTTACAACCACCATAATTCAAACTGTAACAAATTTCCAAAAAAAGAATACTATATATCATAACAAATGAAACAAAACAAAAAAGTAGGGAGGTCTTTCAAAATGAACAATTGCTGTGGAAACAATAGCGAATTCTTATGGTTTATAATCCTATTCGTATTACTTTTCTGCTGTGGATGCGGTAACAGATGCTCTTGTGGCAACTAATACTTACAAGAATTTTCCAAAAAAACTATTAGAAAGTACTTTTGAAAGGGGGGAAATTTATGCCTGAGAATAGATGTTGTGGTAATAACTGTGGCGGATTCGGTGGTGATTGCTGCTGGATAATAATATTATTCGTTTTAATATTCTGCTGCTGTGGTAATGGTTTTGGTAATAACTGCGGATGCTAATCTAAAGTTTAGAAACTACCAGTTAAAAACTAGAAAAGCGCGAATTAGAGCTTGATTTCTCTAATTCGCGCTTTTCATACTATATCTTAACTCTATCCTCTCCGAAGAAGCTCCTTAAACTCTTCTACTGTATCTTTTATTAAAAAAATTGCTCCACATGGCTTACTTCCCTCTTCATCAATAATTTCAACTCTTATATTATTTCTATCTCCCATAAAGAATCTAAGTGCACCTCTAAGTCTCTCCTTCTTATCATCATCAAGCCCACGTATATCGAGTTCAAGTTTTCTTTCCTTTCTCTCTACTAAATCTTCTATATTCATTGCCACAATTGAAGGAGGCTCTTCCTCACGTAAACTTAGTCTTCCTGTAACGAGTACAATATTTTCTTCAATAAGCTTATCTTGAAACTGCATATAACAATTCTCAAAAGTGATAATCTCAGCTTGTCCATATAAATCTTCTATGGTGACAAAAGCCATTATTGTATTCTTTTTAGTAAATTTTTTCTTAATAGAAGTAATAATTCCAGCATACTTTACAATCTGCCCATCTTTATACCTTGCTCCTGTATTGCTTTCACTCTCTTCATCACTCTCAATAAGTTCTCTCATTCTAAGAGTATCAATATTAGTCTGAGAAGAAATATCTTTCTTAAGTTTCTCAAGTGGATGCCCAGAAAT
This sequence comes from Clostridia bacterium, assembly GCA_022793905.1. Taxonomy (GTDB): domain Bacteria; phylum Bacillota; class Clostridia; order TANB77; family CAG-508; genus JAAWPK01. The sequence continues at coordinate 7,674 of JAAWDU010000069.1, read as the reverse complement.
ATATATACCAAGCATCTCTTTTTCCATAGAGAGTAGTTCTTTATCAGTATATTCATCACTAACATTAAAAATGTACTTATGCTTTTCTGTCTCTTCTCTGCTCTCACCTAAATCAAACATACTAATTTGACCACTATAAGCTCTTTTAATTCCATCTTGTATAGTATCAATAATCTCTTCAAATGATTGAATAAGAGTCTTTCTAGTCTGTTCAAAACTGTCAAAAGCACCTGCCTTTATCAAACTTTCAACACATTTTTTATTAACACTTGCGTCTTGAATTCTCTCACAAAAATCAGTAAAACTTTCAAAATCTCCGTTCTTTTCCCTTTCACGAACAATCTCGTCAATTGCTTGTAATCCAACATTCTTTATACTTCCAAGTCCAAAGCGAATAGCACCATCTTCAATAGTAAACATCGAATTACTTTTATTTATATCAGGTTTTAAAATTTTAATATTTAAATCTCTGCACTCATCTATATACATAGGAATTTTATCAAGATTTCCCAAAAAGCTATTCAAAGTAGCAGCTAAAAGAGCCTCCGGAAAATATGCTTTAATATATGCTGTTCTATAGGAAACAACTGCATATGCAGCAGCATGAGATTTATTGAAAGCATATTTTGCAAATTCTGCCATCTCATCAAAGATTTTATTTGCTGATTCTTCATCAATCCCATTTCTTACACAACCTGGAACAATGATATTTCCACTTTCATCTACTTCTCCATGAATAAAGATTTCTCTTTCTTTTGCCATAACATCAAGCTTTTTTTTACCCATAGCACGTCTAACTAAATCTGCTCTTCCTAGTGAATATCCTGCTAAATCCCTAACAATCTGCATAACTTGCTCTTGATACACCATACATCCATATGTTACATTCAAAATAGGTTCAAGTGAAGGATGTGTATAAATTGCATGTTCTGGATTCAACTTATTTTGTATATACCTTGGAATTTGATCCATTGGTCCAGGTCTATAAAGTGAAACACCTGCAATTATATCTTCCAAGCTGTCTGGTTTAAGCTCCTTCATAAACTTAGTCATACCAGCACTCTCAAACTGGAATATACCGAACGGTCTTACCATCAGCCCAAAGTTTATATGCTTTTTCATCACTCATATCTTTGTCAAACTCTACATCTATCCCCTTTGATTCTTTAACTAGTTTAATTGCATCTTCTATTACTGTAAGTGTACGAAGTCCCAAAAAGTCCATTTTCAAAAGCCCAAGTTCTTCTAATGTTGTCATTATATATTGTGTAGAAATACTTTCATCTCTTACATATAACGGAACATAAGTATCAACAGGATCTTTTGTTATAACTATTCCGACATGCATGAGTTGAAGCCTGTCTTGGCATTCCTTCTAAAGCCATAGAAATATTAAGTATATTTCGTATATTTTCATCAGTTTCATATAATTCGTTAAGTTCCCTATTTTGAGTCATAGCTTTGCTAATTGTTATATGAAGTTCATTAGGTATCATTTTTGCAAGTTTATCTGTTTCAGAATATGGATAATCCAAAACTCTACCTACATCTCTTATAACCATTCTTGCAGACATTGTTCCAAAAGTTATAATCTGCGAAACATGATCATGTCCATATTTTTCGCTTACATATTCAATAACTTTTTCTCGTTTTGTATCACTAAAATCCACATCAAAATCTGGCATACTAATTCTCTCTGGATTTAAGAATCTTTCAAAAAGTAAACTATATTTTATAGGATCAATATCAGTTATCTCTATTGCATATGCTACGATAGAGCCTGCGCCAGAACCACGTCCGTGGTCCGGACAGCTATATCATGCAATTTTGCATAATGAATAAAATCCCAAACTATTAAAAAATAGTCGACATATCCCATCTTTTCTATTACAGAAAGCTCAAATTTTACTCTTTCTAAAATTTCATTAGAAGGATTTTCACCATATCTATTTTTTATTCCATCCATTGTAAGCTTTCTTAAGTATTCACCGTGACTTTTGAACTCTTCTGGCACATCATAATTTGGCAAAATTGTATGTCCGAATTCAAACTCCACATTACATTTATCTGCAATTTTTACAGTATTTTCAATTGCCTCTGGAATATTTGAAAAATAATCCGCCATCTCTTCTGGACTTTTTAAATAAAGTTCATCTGTTTCAAACCTCATTCTGTCTTCATCAGACATTTTTTTGCCTGTCTGTATACATAAAAGCACCTCATGATTGTAAGCATCTTCTTTTTTTAGATAGTGTGCATCATTTGTTGCAATAAGAGGTATATCCAATTTTCTACTTATTTCTACTAACTTCTGATTTACAAGAACTTGTTCTTTTATTCCGTTATTTTGAAGTTCAAGATAATAATCTTCTTTAAAAACTCTTTTAAACCAAAGAGCAATCTCTTCTGCTTTTTCCATATTTCCAGCAAGTATAGCTTGATTAATGCTCCCAGCTAAACACGCACTTGATGCAATTAAGCCTTCATGATATTTTTCAAGTACTTCTAAGTCTATACGTGGCTTATAATAATATCCATCTGTAAAACCTATTGAAACAAGCTTACTCAAATTTTTATATCCTTGATTATCTTTTGCAAGTAAAATGAGGTGGTTATATTCCTTATCTATAGCCCCCTCTTTATCAAACCTGCTCCTAGGTGCAACATAAACTTCACATCCAATTATAGGCTTAATTCCTTCTTTCTTGCAAGCCTTATAGAAGTCTATTGCACCATACATAACACCATGGTCAGTTATTGCAATAGCCTTCATACCTAGCTCTTTCGCACGAACTGGCAAGTCTTTTATTCTATTTGCTCCATCCAGTAAGCTAAACTCACTGTGAACATGTAGATGTACGAATTCTGTCATACTCAAAAACTCTCTTTTCCATTCATTTTTTCTAATTTGTAGCTTCTTCTAGTTTAAGTAACATTTCCCATCTTTCGTCTAATTCTTTTTGGAATTCTTGAATCATCCATTCATTTCCTGGTTTAAATAAATGTTTAAATCTTCTTTGTGGTTTCAAAAATTCCTCTATTGGTAGCTTTTTAGCTGGTTTATAATTTATAGTATATTTGCCATTTTCAACTTCATATAATGGCCAATAACAAGTATCAACTGCTAGTTTATTTATTAGCATTAAATCCTCAGTTGCATATCCCCAACCCCTTGGACATGGTGCAAGTACATTTAGAAAAGAAGCACCTTTAGTGTAAATTGCTTTTTCAGATTTTTCATATAAATCTTTAAAATTAGCTGTTGCAATACTCTGTGCAACATAAGGTATATGATGATTTGCAATAACTTCTGTCAAATCCTTTCTAGCTTGCATTTTTCCGTGGCACCTTGCTTCCTGCTGGAGATGTTGTTGTATCTGCAAAACGTGGTGTTGCAGAAGAACGCTGAATACCAGTATTCATGTATGCACCATTATCATAGCAAACATATAACATGTCATGCCCTCTTTCCATTGCACCAGATAAACTTTGAAGTCCTATATCATATGTTCCTCCGATCTCCTCCAAATGCGATAAATTTTGTTTCCTTACCTTCTGGTAATTTTCCGCTGAGCTTTCATAGATTTATATGCAGCTTCTACCCCTGATAAAGTTGCTCCTGCACACTCAAATGCTGTATGTATAAATGAATCTGACCAAGATGTATATGGATACATAAATGTTGAAACTTCCATACAACCTGTTGCACCACATACTACTGCATGGTCTTCTTCCTTTAATGCTCTTAAAACCATTCTAGCAACTGGTGGTGCTCCACACCCTGCACACATTCTATGACCTGCTAAAAATCTTGATGGTTTTTCTGCTACTATTTCTTTAACATTGTATGCCATTAGTTCTCCCTCCTTAAACCAAAATATCTATATGGATTTTCTACTTTTCCAAGTTTTTCAATCTCCATTAAGTCATTATATACTCCTTCAATATCATATGAAGTAGTATCTCTTCCACCTATTCCATAAACATAATTTACTGCTTTTACATTAACATTGTTTGCAAACATTGCTGACGTAACATCTGTATAGAGCGCTCCTCCTGCACCATTTACACTATCTGCTTTGTCTAGTATAGCAATTGCTTTTGCTCTTTCTAGCGCCTTTGCAATCTCTTCTGTTGGAAATGGTCTAAACATTCTTATTTTCAAGAGACCCGCTTTTACTCCCTTTTCTCTTAAGCTATCTACAACAAACTTTGTTGTTCCTGCCGTTGAGTTCATACAAACTACTACAAATTCTGCATCGTCCATTTTGTATTCTTCAAAGAATGAATATTTTCTGCCAGTCATTTTTTCAAACTCTTTAGATACTTCACTTATAACTTTTTTCGCATTCCTCATTGCATTTGCCTGCTGAAATTTGTGTTCAAAAAGGTATGTTTGAACATCTAATGGCCCCATTGCCATAGGCTCTTTATCATTTAATAGATAATGTTCTGGCTTATATTTTCCGAACAAATTCCTTTACTTTTTCATCTTCTATAAGTTCTATATTTTCAATTGAATGTGATGTTATAAATCCATCTTGGCATACCATTAATGGAAGTTGTACATCTTTATGTTCTGCAATTCTATGTGCCATTATTAAATTGTCATATGCTTCTTGGTTATTTTCTGAAAATAGCATTATCCATCCAGAATCTCTTACTCCGATAAGCATCTGAATGATCATTATGTATGTTTAAAGGTCCAGATACTGCTCTATTTACAAGTGACATTACTATTGGAAGTCTCATACTTGAAGCTATATATATCATTTCCCACATTAATGAAAGTCCATTTGCAGATGTAGCTGTCATAGCTCTTGCTCCGTGCAGCCTCTGCACCAATACAAGCACTCATTGCACTATGCTCACTTTCTACTGCTACAAATTCTGTATCAACCGTTCCATTACTCACAAATGTTGAAAAATATTGTGGTATTTCTGTTGAAGGTGTTATTGGAAATGCTGCGACTACATCTGGATTTATTTGCTTCATTGCAATTGCAGCTGCTTCGTTTCCACTTAAACGTTCTCTAATTGACATATTTTTCCTCCTATTCCATTACTATTGCACCGAATGGGCATACTTTTGCACAAACGCCACATCCTTTGCAATAATCATAGTTAAATTCTTCTCTTTTTTGTTCTTTGTTTACAGGTATTGCATCATCTGGGCAAACTGGGAAACATAGTCCGCATTGTTTGCATTTTTCACTTAAAAATACAGGTTTTTGTGACCTCCAATCTCCTGTTTTAAATTCAAGTGAGTTACCTGCTTCATATATATTTCCAGCAATTGTCATTTTCTCTGCTGGTGTATTTGGTGTTATTTTCATATTTTAAGCCTCCTCTATATCTTTTTTACTTCATTCAAAGCCATTTTTAATGCATTCATGTTTCCTTCTATTACTTCTGGTTTTTTTGCAAATTTATGCTTGAACGAACCTTCCATATCACTTAGAAGTTCTTCATCTTTCATTACTTTGCTTATCTTTACTATTGCAGCAAGCATTGGTGTATTAGGGAAATATTTTCCTAAAGTTTCTAGTGAAATTTTTCTTGCATCTACTACATATACTTCTCCCTTATATTCCTTTAACTTACTTCTTATTTCATTTGCATCTTTACTTGTATTTATTACAATTGCTCCTTTTTCTTTTAGACCTGCTGTTACATCTACACAGTCAAGTAGTGTATCATCTACAACAACTACATAATCTGGTTCATAGATATTACTATGTATTGTTATTGGTTCATCACTTATTCTGTTATATGCTGTGATTGGAGCCCCCATTCTTTCTGGTCCATATTCTGGAAAACCTTGTATGTATCTTCCTGTATTGAATGCTGCATCTGCTAGTAAGAGTGAGGCTGTTTTTGCTCCTTGTCCTCCTCTTCCATGCCATCTTATTTCTATCATGAAATTACCTCCTTTTTATAAACTATATATCTATTTTTTACTTGTGTCAATATTACAGTCGGTCAGTCCTAAAAAAATTTTATTATTGCATGCAAATCTCTCTCGTCTTTACTTTTTATGCAAATTATATGTGTATTATTCTCTGTTTTGCGATATATTTTTACTGTCTCATCTAATTTTATTTGTTTTTTGTAGTATATTTCTATGTCTTTAAAGTTTAGGTCTATCTCTTTTTGCAAAGCTTGGTATGCTAGTTCTAGGTATATTACATTGTTTACATGCTTGTTTGCATCTATATCTCGTCTTACTGCTGTATATTCAGTTATCTCTTCTATTTCTTCTGGTTCTGTTAGTTTTCCGTGTTGGAATAGGTTCGAATACTGTTTTTTCGTTTATACCATAGCCGTTTGTACATTTCATCTGTGATTTTTGCCGGTCTTTGCTTTTTTATATCAATTAATGCCCATTCAGTTGTTCCTATGCAGATTAATTCTTCTGTTTCGGCGTTGTACATTTCGAAATCTCGCCATGAGGTTACTTTTTCGAATTTTCTTGCCCATGTTTTTACTTTTATTTTTGTATTCCAATTGGGTCTTTTATTGATTTTTATTTTCCAGTATAATAATACCCATGTGTAACCGAGTTTCTTCTATGTTGTTTATGCAATAGCCGTACTTCTTTTGAATGTACTCCTGCAGCTTCTGAGAGGATGTTTAGGATGCCAGTGTTTGAGAGTTTATTTTCTTCGGTTATGTCAGTATATCTTATGCTTGTATTGTATTCGAATGTACTCATTTTTTTCTCCTTGTTTTTTTGTTATTACTATATCATATTTTGTGGTGGTATTCAATGATTATTTTGTGATTTTTTGTTAATTTTTTTGGAGGTTTGCTGTTATGTAAAGAAAATCCTAAGTACTGTTACTGTTTAATGTTGCCTTCCATTGTAGTTGTGAACACAATAGTAATGTGCTTCGGACTTATTAGCTCCGCACTTGCATGGAGTCGTAATTTTTCCACTATTACCGCACACACTACAAACTCCGATTTCCAATAGGTCTTTTGCCACCGAGCATGTTTTTGCAACTTGAACACTTAGCTAGATTATCGATATATATAGACGAGCGACAACTGCTACAAGCATAGTACCTATCACCTGCATAGTATGAACTATTACAATGAGGGCAGTACCTTATTTCTGGTTCATCATATGGAGCGGTGTTGTCAAAGGCCCCCGCTGTAGGGTGGTTTTTACAAGTAATAGTTCCTGAATCATGCATGCATTGCTGTTCCGTTCCTCCCGCACAGAACTTGGCGGTTCCGTGAGCAATATGTTCTATCACTACCTGCCTTTGATGTGCTTGCGTTGTTAGAGTCTTTTACTGTGACTGTCCATGAGTAGGTCGTATACTCTGATAATCCACTTACTGCACTAAATGTAACATAGTTTCCGCTTGTTCCCGTTGCTGTTCTGGTTTGACCATTTAAACTTAGTGTATATGTTAAATTTTTGTTTGCGTTTCCATCTTCTGTATCATATGCTCTTGCTCTTACTGTTAGTGAATTTGTTGTTCTACTGCTTAAATCTGTTGTTAAGCTATATGGTGGGGTGTTTGCTACTTTGGTTGTGCCTGTTGTTTGTGCACTGTTTGTTCTGCCTGCTCCGTCTGTTACTGTTACTTTTAGGTCGTAGGTTTTGCCATCGCTTAGTCCTGTATAGCTATTATTTGAAAATGTTGCTGTTTTCCATGTGGT
>JAAWDU010000068.1 GCA_022793905.1 Clostridia bacterium | reverse complement strand
GATTTTGCGACTTTGACTTCTTTCAGATTCCTCCTCACGAAGGACACCCTTGCCATTTACTAACGGTTCGCCACTATCAGGCACCGTAAGGGACTTTTCACCCTCAAGTTGTTGCCCATGCTAGGCACACTAAAATAAAAGCCCTTGAATGGGCTTTTATTTTATGCTTAATTCTTATTCATTTGTTTTTTTATTTATATCATATACAATTGCATCTTCACTATTAAATAGTGCTCCTGAGTCTGTTACATCTGTTTGAATTGGTTCTATATCAGCTGTTCCATCAAAATCATCAAAGTCTATTCTCTTTGGGTCAAATTTATTTTTTCTCTTTCTATGTTTAATATTTTCTCCTACAATACCTGTTTGATATTTTGCAAAATCAAAGTTCTTTACTTTATGTAGTTCTTTATATTTTGAATCCATGAACTTTAATTCTGCCACCCCCACAAAGCTTTTTCCTTTATCATCTTTATATTTATATGCACAATTCTTAAATTTAAGCGCTTGTATTTTTCCAAGTTCGAAGTTTTTCTTCCAGCCCCATTTAACACCTTTCATATCTCCATAAGAAACATCTTTAACAGAACCTTCACCTCCCCAGAATTGTCCTCCTGGTCCTTCTCCTTTGAAACTCATATCTTGACTATATAACCAATCTCTCTTGTCTCCAAATTCTTTTGACCAGAATTCATTTTCTTCTGGTGTAAGATTTCCAAATACTATTTTAGCTGTACAGTTTGAAAGTATTGTTTTTCTTGAAGCAACTGTTGTATCAAGTTGTTCTAAGTTTTGAACTGTTGCAATTGTACCTACTTTATATTTTCTATATAATGTAAACATACTTAAAGTTGATGAACATATAAATTCACTTGAATCATCAATATATAAAATATGTGGTATTCTTGATAATTCTGAGCCTGGTCTTTTTATTACAGACCTTTGCATAGAGAGTAAGAAGAATAATCCAAATGTTTTTTGCATTTTACTTCCTAAATCTCCTCTTCTTGTACATACTATTGTTACTTCTCCATTTTCAAGTGCAGTATCAAAATTTATATTATTTGTTCTATTACACAAAACGTCTCTAAGTCCTGGTATTCTTAGTAATCCATCTAATTGTGTAATTGCTGAATGAACAAATCTCTCTGTATCATTTCTCATTGTGCCTTCATTATAGAAATGTTTTCTAAAATATCCAAGTTGTAATTTGTGTTTTCCGAGCAAGCTCTGGATCTTTTTCCATTTCCTTGCACATATCAACTACTAAATCAAAGTCATTTAGCATATCCAACATATCTTCTAAATTTGGAAGTAATCCATTATTTAATCTTGGATACATCTCCATTAAAAGTATAGTTAAATTTTCGACAGCCTGTTCAGCTGCATTTTGTGAATACATTTGCTCCTCTTCTGGTTTAGATATTGTATACATACTTGATAATATTGAAGAAATAACTCCTGCAACTTCTCCATCATCTCCATATGCAAATGGGTTAACTCCGATAGAATTTGAATCGCTTGGATCTACTATATTTACTTTTAAATTAAAGTTCTTTGCTACATCTATCATTCTATCCGTTGATTCATAATCTGGTGAAATAAAAGTTATTCCTAAATCTTTATATACTATTTTTGGACTTTCTGCATATATTAATTTATTCAAATATGCTTTATAAAGCTTCTCCTTTCCTGAAACTGGTTCAAGCATATTTAAATCAAAGTTATTATTTATATACTCATTTGCATACGGGCAAATTAAATTAGCAAGTCCCGTTTTTAATGCAGTAAATCCTATTTCTTTTGATGCTTCTTTTAAGAAATATTTCTTTTCCATATCACGTGCAAGCATTGGTTCTAGTAATAGTGCTGTTTTTCCCATTCCAGAAGGTCCACATATTAGCATTGGATCAGCTCTTCTACTATCATATATTTTAACTGCTTTTCCTGTTTCTTTATCTGATGATATAATATTTTCTAAACTATATGCACCTTCCTTAGTTGTCTTTTTAGATAGGTCTATACCTGTATAATCCCATATTGACTCTTTTATTAGTCTTGTATCAGCAACTTTTGCGTAGCACCACCAGAATAATGAAAAGAATGTTGTTAATGGTACATACAATGCTATTGCTTGAAATGCAGGCTTTATCAAACTTGTAAACTCAGTCGCTATTTCTACATAGTTTGGAACTGATAAAAATGCTATCCATAAACCAGCATTTAACCACTGTGAAATCATAGATATTGCAATAATATATAATGCTATTGCATACATATATATTATTGTAATTTTAAATTTCCCAGAAGATGCATATTTTGAGCATCCTGAAAATAGGAATGCAAATACTGGGCATGCAAGTGCTAATGTATATGTAATTGGTCCCCAATATGATATTCCGAATTCCTGTAAATATTAGAAATAACATTTCTACAATTCTATCTACAGCAATATATATTGTAATCATTGTAAATAGATATGTGAAAAATGTATTTCTATCTGTTTTTAAAATTTTTAATAATTTATCCAGATATTTCAAGCTTTTCACCGCTTTCTAAATTTTAATCTAATAATTTTAACTCTACATCATAAGCTTTATATTTATTTGTCTCTTTGTCTATTTTAAATTCTAATAGTGTCTTGCTCAGATTTTCTTCTATTTGTCTTAAATCTGTTGTAAAATATAGTTTTATCTTAGAAATTTCTACATTATTTGTAACAATTTCCTTAAATGTCTCTTTTGTATGCATTTCATCTTCACATACTATAATTAGTTGTGGAAGTGATTGAAATCCTGAATCTAGTGGTATAAAGTTTTCATAAAAATCTTTATACATCTTCATTTTATCTACTAATTTCTTTTGCCAATCTTCTTCTCTTCTTATTACTTCAAAAATAAATGTAATTGACTTTGAATTTTTACTAAGTCTTACTCCTCCCCCAGATGCTCTAAAAGTTTTTCCTAAAGTTTTTGCTGTTAAACTTGGTTTAACTGTATATTCATCAAATGCCTTTACCTTGTTTAAATATGCGATTATTACTTGATTTCCTGCAAGTCTTTTCTTTATCATTGCTACTGGCTTTGTATTATCTGATTGTTGCCATTTACATTCTATTTCTTTTGATGTAAGCAAATATTTTCCCATTTTCTCAAGACAATATATTCTGTATATTCCTTTTCCATCTTCTGATGAAAAATAATATCTCGTAAGTATCTTTGATCTTACTAATTGGTCTAATTTATTATTTAATTTGTCTTGTGATTTATAGTCAATTCCTTTATGGTCTAACATTTGGCAAAGCTGTCTTGAGGTTATAAATTCAAATTCATTTACTAGTTCTACTATATGAAAATGAAGGTCATTTATATGTCCTAAATTTATTTTTTGTACAATCTGATTCATAGAAACATATCCATCTTTTCCATCAAATGTTTTAATTTCACCCTCTCTTAAAGCAAATGGTGATTTCTTTGCCTCAATTTTTCCATCTTCTACCATGTTCTTTCCTCCTATTCATCGAATATAAGTAATTTTACTTTTTTCTTTTCTGGAATTATCTTTTTAATATAAACATTTACATCTTGTCCATATTCAACATTTTCTTTATATTCTGCAAGTCCAACAAGATTAGGCTTTAATTCTACAAATATTCCATTTTTAGACTTTTCTGTATCTCGTGCAATACCTTTTACTACTGTACCTTGCTTGAAATCTTTTATGTTATCTTCCCAAGTTCCTAAAAGTTCTTTATATGTAAAGGAAACTCTATTGTTTTCTTTATCAATATCTTTTACTTTTACTTTTACTTCATCGCCTACATTAAACCTTTCAAATGGTGATTTTATTCTTGATATACAAATGTCTTCAATATAAAGTAATCCACTTACTCCATTCTCTGTTTCAATAAAAACCCCATAAGGTTTTATTGTTTTTACTTTTCCATTTACAATCATACCTTTTTCAAGACTTGTTTCTAATACATTATATCTTTTGTAACTCACTTTCTTTCTCCCACTTTCTTTCGTATATATTAAATTATACTATTTTTTTTACATTTTTGCAAGCTCCATGACCTCTTTATTTGTTAAATATCTCCATTCCCCTATTTTTAGGTTCTTTACATCTATTTTTCCAATTTTGGTTCTATGCAATGCTTTTACCTTCTTCCCAAGGCTTTCGCACATTTTTCTTACTTGCCTATTCTTCCCTTCATGAATTATAATTTCTAACCTTGAAATATTCTTTTCTTTATCTACTTTCAATATTCTTACTTCTGCTGGCTTTGTTATATAATCTCCTATATCTACTCCATTTTTTAATGCTTCAACTTCACTTTTTGTAATTTCTCCGAATTAATGTTACTGTATATGTTTTTGTTATCTCATGTTTTGGATGAGTTATTTTATACACAAAGTCTCCGATCGTTTGTAAGTATAATTGCTCCGAGATGTATACATATCAAGTCTTCCCACTGGTACAATTCGTTTTTTTATTTTAACTAAATCAAGAACTGTCTCTCTTTTAAATTGGTCTTTTACAGTTGTCACATATCCGTATAGGTTTATTTAAAAGTATGTACACAAAGTCTTCTTCTCTATTTTCAATTTTTCTTCCTTTAAAATTTATTATATCTTTTTGGGGATTTATTTTTGTGCCTAAAGTAAAAACTTTTTCTCCATTTACTTCTACTAGTCCCTCTTCTATATATTGTTCACATCTTCTTCTAGATGCAATTCCTTTACTTGCTAAATACTTTTGAAGTCTCACTTCTTCTTCCATATTATTACTTTCCTTAACTTTCTTCAAGTTTTTTTATTACTTCCTCAAAATATTCTGGAAGTTTTGCTTCTATTCTCATTTTTTCATTTGTTACTGGATGAGAAAATTCTATTGATTTTGCATGTAGCATTTGTCCGAACTACTGAAAATGGATTTTTTCCATTAGAATACACCATATCCCCTACAACTGGGTGTTTTATTTCTGCCATATGCACCCTTATTTGATGTGTTCTTCCGAGTATCTATTTTTATTTCTAATAATGTAAATCCTTCATATCTCTTTAAAACTTTAAAATGTGTTATTGCTTCTTTTCCGAGATTTCGAAACTGACATTTTCTTTCTATCTTTTGTATCTCTTGCAACTGGCATATTAATTGTTGCTTCGTTTTCATTTATATTTCCTCTAACTAAAGCCATATATATTTTTCTTACTTCTCTATTTTTTATCTGATTGCTTAAGTTTATATGTGCCTTATCATTTTTTGCAACAATCAAAACTCCAGATGTATCTTTATCTAGTCTGTGAACTATCCCGTGGTCTTATTTCTCCCCCAATTCCAGAAAGGCTTCCTTTACAAATATTCATTATAGCATTAACAAGTGTCCCATCCGGATTTCCATTTGCTGGATGCACTACTAACCCTTTTGGTTTATTCACTACAATTATATCATTATCTTCATATAACACCTCGAGTGGGATATTTTCTGCTTCTATTTTTGTCTCTTTTGGAGGATTTTTTTGAATTTCAATTTTATCGCCGAACTTGCACTTTGTATGAGGCTTTTTCTATTTTCCCGATTGACTTTTATTCCTCCTTCTTCTATAAGCCTTTGAACTGCCATTCTAGATAACTCTTTATCTAAATCTGTTATAACTTTATCAAGTCTTATGCTTTTTAATTCTTCTTTAGCTATATATTCGTTTTTAAGCATTTTTATCGTTATCACTCAACCTTTCATATAATGTGAAATATTTATCTTTGTAAAGCTCTTTATAGTTTTCATCTCTTACTAGTAACATGTTTAATTTAGAATTACTATATGTTACAACATGAGTTATCTCATAGTCTTTGAATTTATCTTCATAATATGTTGATATGTTTGATATATCCATATAATCTTCAAAAATCTTACATTCTTCGTTAAATTCTGGTGAATATAAATCTGCACGTGAATCTATAAATACTGGTATATCTCTAAATAGTAAATAACTTCCATAATTATAGTCATTATACATTTTCATTGTATCAAAATTCAAATTTCCTTTTTCTTTTTCCTCTAGCATGAAATCTGCGAGTTCTACTGGATAACTTGTTTTGCTTATATATTCATCCTTTATTTTTGTTTTATAAAGGTTGAAAGAACATAGAACAAGTAATATAATTGTTATAATTTTTCCCTTCCAAGATATCATAAGCCTTGTAAATTCTTCTGTTCCTGTATTATCATACTTATCAACTAACTCACAAATAAGCCTTGAAATAGAAAATCCTCCTATTAATACTAAAAGTGAAAACTGTCTTCTTGCAGAAAATGTTAGGATAGTTAAGCCTCCTATCATAAACAAATCCTTTAAAGATATTTTTGTATCTGTAAAAACTAAAATACCAAATGTCATTACTAAAACCATTATCATCCCTGTATGACCTTTTAAAATCAATGGTTGATGTTCTGATATACTATTTGTAGTTTTTCCATGTAAAAGCTTAAATATATGAGTATATGGCTCATCTCCAAGTGGTGTTAGTAATCCCATTGCAAAGAAAATTATTGTACATATTATAAGCCATTTAACTGCATCTCTTCTTTCTAATCTAATTTTATATGGCTTTTCTTCTCTTCTTTTTTGATTTTCTATAAATTTTAAAGAAGCTTCTTCTACTTTTTCAAGTTTTATTTGGACTTCCTCTATTTTCTCTTGAGATTTACCCTTTTTAGCCATTTTTTCTATTTTAGATTTTAATGATTTTATTCTTAATTTGTATATAAAATTTGTATCTCTTATAAATATTAATAAATATTCTGCAAAATATGGAAGTAATAATACAAAGAATACATAAAATACTGCTGAATGCATATTAGCAATTAAGCATGCAATAAAGGCTAGTCCTATTATATACCTCTTTTTCTTTGAAGCTAAAAAACATTCTACAAATAAAATTTCAAGCACAAAAAATATGAATGTAACAAGCTGTGCACGTGCTGCTATAAAGTCTTTTATAAAATACATAACAGCAAGTGTTAGTATAAATGAGAACAAATTATTTTTGTTTACCTTTAGACTAGTCACAAATACAAGTATTCCAAGTATACATGCTAAAAGAGCTGTAGATATATAAATTCCCGTCATCCCAGTCATATTATAGACCTCATAAACTGCCACATCATAGAGCCAATGCGGATATGTATATTTTAGGTCTGACCACGCAAATGGGTCTTCTCTATCTAAGCCATTTTCTACAATATGTTCTCCTATTTTTATTGTATAAAATGTATCATTTTGTAAAGTCTTTGGTGCAAGCACAAAAGAAAACACAATTATGCAAATAATTGCAAGTACATTTACTTTCATTTTAGTTTTACTATCCATTTATTTCTTCCTCTTTCTTTTTTGCTATTAAGGCCTTTATCTTTTTGCCTTCTTCTGTAAACATTTTTTCATGTTCTGTTTCTATATTATTTTCAAAAATATTTTCTTCATGCAAGTTATATGTTTTATTTATAATATAAAATTCTGCTTCTTCAAAATATTTTAAACTATCTTCAAAAAGACCATCATCATCTGTTTTAAAATATATTTCCCCATTATCACTTAAAAATTCTCTATATAACTTAAGCTGTTTCGTGTGAGTTAGTCTCTTTTTCTTATGCTTCGGTCTTGGCCAAGGATTACAAAAATTTATATAAATTCTCATAATCTTATCTTCTTTAGATAAAAATTCGAAAATTCGCTCTATATCATGCCTTGTAAGTATTATATTATCAGGCTCAAGTTCTGCTTCTTTATATGCTTTTTCGATATTTCTTTTGCTAAGTCCAAGCATAGGGTCTACTAAATCTACTGCGATAAAATTTATGTCTAGATTTTTTGAAGCAAGGCTTGATATGAAAGCCCCTTTCCCACACCCAAGTTCTAAGTATATGGGGCTTTCATTTTTAAATTTTTCTTTCCATTTTCCCTTTATAGGGTTTGGGTCATCAATAAAAAACTTGCATGCTTCAAGCTCTGGTCTTGCCCATTTTTTGTATCTTATCCTCATGTATTTAAACCTCTATCCTCTAAAATACTCTACACCAGATTCAAATATTTTTTGGTCTGGATTTCCTTCAATATTTTTGATATTACCTCTATAACCTCTCTCAGAATGTGCCATTTTCCCAAGTATTCTTCCGTCTTTACTCGTTACTCCTTCAATTCCATATGTTGAACCATTTGGATTAAATCTGATATCATTACTTGCATTTCCTTCAAAATCAACATATTGTACTGCAACTTGTCCGTTTTCAATTAATGATTTTAATAAATCATCTTCACAGACAAATCTTCCTTCTCCATGTGATATAGGAATTACAAACTCTTCTCCTAGAGAAACTTTGTTAAACCATGGAGATAATTTTGATACTACTTTTGTTCTAACTACTCTAGATTGATGTCTTCCAATTTCATTATATGTAAGTGTTGGCATATTTTCTTTCATATCTAAGATTTCTCCATAAGGCACTAATCCTAATTTCACAAGTGCTTGGAAACCATTACAGATTCCTAACATTAATCCGTCTTTTTCATATAGATGTTTAGATATTAATTCTTTTAGCTTTGGATTTCTAAATACAGATGCTATGAATTTTCCGAGAACCATCTGGTTCATCTCCTGCACTAAATCCACCTGGAAGCATAATTATTTGTGCTTCTTCTATTTGTTTTGCAAATGCATTTATCGATTCTTCTATATCATTTGCTTTTAAGTTTCTAAATACTTCCACTCTTGCATCAGCACCAGCATCTATAAATGCTTTTTTTGCATCTTCTTCACAGTTTGTACCTGGAAATGTTGGTATAAATACTCTTGGTCTCGCAAAATTTGCTTTTGCAATTATAGGACATTTTTTATCACTTAAAATATTTTCAATTTTTCTATTATTCTCTTTTACTTTAGTAGGGAATACTTTTTCAAGTGGTTCTTCCCATGTATTAATTAATTCTTCTAAATCTAATTTTATATTATTTATTTCTATTTCTTTAGCTTCTGTTGTTTTTCCTAAAACTTCTAATTTTTTTATATTTACATCATCTGCAAGTTCAATCACAAAGCTTCCATACATTTCTTTGAATGGGTTTATATCTTTTTCAAACTTGAATCCAATCTTATTTCCCATACACATTTGTGTGATTGTTTCTGCAGGCCCTGCACCTCTTATGCTCATAACAGATATAGCTTTTCCTTCATTTATGAGTTTATGAATTATCTCATAGTTTTCTTTTAAATCTTCAAAATCTGGTAAGAAGTCTTTATCTATTTTAGTTTTCAAAATGCAAATTTTAGAATTACTCTTTTTAAATTCTGCTGATACAACTTTTTTGGTATCCACAGTCCCTACACAGAAAGATACTAAAGTTGGTGGTACATCAAGTTCGTTGTATGAGCCAGACATACTGTCTTTTCCACCTATTGCACCAATTCCTAATTTTTCTTGTATATAATATGCTCCAAGCAATGCTGAAAAAGGTTTACCCCAACGAATAGGGTCTTCTCTCAATTTTTCGAAGTATTCTTGAAGAGTAAGCCATGCTTTTTTATAATCTCCACCTAATGCAACATATTTTGTCACAGATTCTAAAATTGCATATACTGCTCCATGAAATGGGCTCCATACTGCAATTTTAGGATTATATCCAAATGTCATAATAGTTCCAGTTTTTGTATATCCTGATATACATGGAATTTCAGCACACATTCCTTCTTCTTTTGTTAAACCATACTTACCTCCATATGGCATAAGTACTGTTCCTGCTCCTATTGTACTATCAAATCTTTCTACTAATCCTTTTTGAGAGCATACATTTAAATCGCTCAAAGTTTCAAGCCATGCTTTTTTTATATCTTTTACATTTTTTTCTTTATTAAAATAGCTTTTTTCATAATCTGGCTTTAACACAGAAACATTTGACTTTTTCACATCTCCATTTGTATCTAAGAATGCACGACTTATATCTACTATTTTTTTGCCTCTCCAATACATTTTTACTCTTTTTTCTTCTGTAACTTCTGCAACTATTGTCGTTTCTAAGTTTTCTTTTTCTGCTAATTCCTGAAATTTGCCTGCATTTTCTTTGCTAACTACAACAGCCATTCTTTCTTGTGATTCTGATATTGCAAGCTCTGTTCCATCTAGTCCTTCATATTTTTTAGGTACCTTATCTAAATTTATTTCAAGTCCATCTGCAAGCTCTCCTATTGCAACTGAAACTCCTCCTGCTCCAAAGTCATTACATCTTTTGATTAATTTTGTTACTTCTATATTTCTAAATAGTCTTTGGATTTTTCTTTCTTCAGGTGCATTTCCCTTTTGAACTTCTGCACCACAAGAACTAAGTGATGAACTAGTGTGTGCTTTTGAAGAACCTGTTGCACCTCCGGCATCCATCACGTCCAGTTTTTCCTCCTAAAAGTATAACAACATCTCCTGGGATTGGTCTTTCTCTAACTACATTTTTAGCAGGTGCAGCACCTATTAAAGCTCCTATTTCTAGTCTTTTTGCGACATAACCCGGATGATATATTTCATATACTCCACCGAGTTGCAAGACCTATTTGGTTTCCATATGAACTATATCCCCTTGCTGCTTCTGTTGTAATTTTTCTTTGAGGTAATTTATTTAGAATTGTATCTTCTATTTTAGTTCTTGGGTCTCCAGAACCTGTCACTCTCATTGCTTGATATACATATACTCTTCCAGAAAGTGGGTCACGAATTGCACCTCCAAGGCATGTTGCAGCTCCTCCAAAAGGCTCTATTTCTGTTGGATGATTATGTGTTTCATTTTTAAACATTATTAAATATTCTTCTTCTTTTCCATCAACTTCAATATTTGCCTTAATGCTACATGCATTTATCTCTTCTGATTCATCTAAGTCTTTAAGTAAGCCCTTCTTTTTCAATTCTTTCACTGCAATAGTTGCTATATCCATCAAACAAATATCTTTTGCTTTTTTGTTTTCATATACATATTCTCTAGATTTCTTATAATCTTCAAATATTTTTTCTAATAAATCCCATTTTATATCTATGACTTCAAATTTTGTAAAAAATGTTGTATGTCTACAATGGTCTGACCAGTATGTATCTATCATTTTCATTTCTGTCATACTTGGGTCTCTTTTTTCTTCATCTCTAAAATATTTTTGACAAAACTTTAAATCCTCTATATCCATTGCAAACCCATATTTTTCATAGAATTCTTTTATATTTTCGTTTTTCATATCTATAAAACCTTCTACGATTTTTACATCTTCTGGGACTGCAATTTTCATTTCTAGTGTATCATATTTTTCTAGTGTACATTCTCTTGAATCTACTGGGTTGATTAAATATTTTTTTATTTTTTCTACTTCTTCATCGTTCAAATCTCCACACAAAACATATATTTTTGCTGATTTTGCTACAGGCTTTTCTCCACCTGCAACTAATTGCAAGCATTCAGATAGTGAATTTGCTCTTTGGTCAAATTGCCCTGGTAAAAATTCTACACCAAAAACTTTTTCTCTTGGATTTATCTTAAATTCTTCTTCATAACAAATATCTACTTGTGGTTCTGAAAATATTGTATTTTTAGCTTTTTCAAAAATTTCTTCACTTATATTTTCTACATCATATCTATTAAGTATTTTTAAGTCTTCTAAATTAGTTAATTTTAAATTTTCTCTTATGTCATTTAAAATTTCCTTTGCTTCAACATTAAATCCTTCTTTTTTTTGTACAAATATTCTTTTTACCATGGGCTTATTTTCCCTTCCTTCCATTTTTATAAATTATTATAAAGTACTTTCATAATATGCATCTACATCAGTTTCATTTGTATAATATATTTCACCAGTTTCTTTATATGTTTTATAGTATTTCCCTAAAAATTCAGGCTTTACGTTTCCATCTCCAAAATAGAAGACATCTTCTGTTAAAATTTTTCCATTTTCATCCATTACTGCCCATTTATTATCTTTTCTTACTCCAGCAAATCCAAATCTGTTAAGTTCAGTCACATAATCATATATGTTTTCTACAATCTTGTTTCCATTTTTGTCTTCAAATCCCCATTTTTCATCACTTACAAATGCATATAGTTTATTATTTGGGAATATTTCTTTTGCATCTTTTTCTTCTCCATTATTATTTATAAATAATCTTTTTTCACTATTATAAACTTCAACATACTCATCTGCCATATTTATTCCCATAGATTTCATTGTAGTAATTCTTTTTAAATCTTTAGAAAATATAGTAGTCACATCTCCGTCTTTTTCCATATTAACTGCTTTTAACAAGTTTCTATCTCCAACTTTGCTTAAAATATCATATTCAAAATCAACTATTGTATTTCCTTTATCATCTATAACTCCATGACCTTTTCCCTCTTTATATGCAATAAAATATTTATCAAAAATATAATCTATATATAAATATGTATTTGGCACAATGGTATTTCCGATTTGAATCCATAAGTCCATATAATGTATTTTCATTTGTAGAAATAAATATACCAAGGTCATTTATTGCTTTCATTCCAGTCAAATCATTTTCTATCTTTTCTCCATTTATCTTAAAATAAAATTCATCATCAAATGTTTTTGCACAAATATATGTCCCATTAAATCTTATTGTTTTATATTGTATATCTACAATTTTTTCACCATTTAAGTTTAATACTCCATACTTTTCATTTTTGCCGAACTATTAATGTATTTGAATCTTTATCATATGTTATTGATTGATATCCAAAGTCTATTTCTTGTTTTTTATTTTTGATTAAACCATATTGACCATTTTTAGCAACTGCTAAATATATATCATCGCCTTCTATATCTGTTAATCTGTTAATTCCTGTATATTCCATATCTAGCATTTTTTTCCACTTATAATTAATATATCCATATTTATATCCATCATCTGTCTCTGTTTTCACAATATATCCAGATTTTTGATATCCATTATTATAATATCTATCTCCAATAATTTCTTCATACTCAAATGGTATTAATACTTTTCCTTTACTACTGATTACTCCATATCTACTATCTTTTTTTGCTAGGATTTCGCCTTCTTTATATTTAACAGAAGTTAAATCTTGATATACTGGCTTTGCTACAATTTTTCCTTCAAAGTCAATTAAACCATATTTGCCACTTTCTTCATATTTTAAAACACTTTTTTCATATGGTAAATGACTATTTGTTTCTTCTATTTGAATAGCTTCTACCTTTTTAAATTCAGTAAAAATTTTCTCTTTTTTATCATTTAAAACTTCTGTCTCATTATTTTCTTTTTTGCATATAAATACTGCCTTAGTAGGATTTGGTATTATAATTTCCTTATAAATATTTTCAATTATCATTTCGCCTTTTTCATTTAGTACTCCAT
This sequence comes from Clostridia bacterium, assembly GCA_022793905.1. GTDB lineage: Bacteria > Bacillota > Clostridia > TANB77 > CAG-508 > JAAWPK01. Next base: position 10,408 of record JAAWDU010000068.1, on the reverse strand, counting down.
ATTTTTCATTTGAATATACCAAAAAATATTTGTATTCACTATCTTTAATAGTTTCTACACTATAGCTTTTTCCACTTGATGTAATAGCTTTAACTGCAAAAAATATTCCAATTCCTAATATTAAAATTAAAACTACTGCTATTATTATTTTTTTTACATCAACATTTCCCATATCTTATGTCCTTTTCTTTAAATTAAGGCGGTGCTAAATTTTCCTTGCTCCGCCTTACAATTCTCTACTTACATTCCATAATATCTTTTCATATACCATGCTGAATAATCAAATGCCTCTTCATATTCTGGCATTCCATAATCTATACCTTTAGTATCAACTTTGATACTAGAAATAACAACATCATTTTTTGGCTTTGATGTAGGTGTTTCTGCTCCTGTTTCTTCGTCTTTATTTACTCCAAGTTCTACTTCTGAAATTTTATCAACTGTTTCTTCCATTCCACTTATAACTTTTCCAAATCCTGCATATTGTCCATTTAAACTAGGAGTATTTACAAGACAAATAAAGAATTGACTTCCTGCTGAATTATATCCTTCTTCAGCAAGTTCTGCTGAATAGCTTGACCTTGCCATAGATATAACTCCTCTTGTATGACTTAATCCATTATCATATCCATTTCTAGTAAATTCACCTTTAATTGAGTATTTTTTGTCTGAATCTGAATCTTTCTCGATACTACTATCTAATGAACTAAATTTTGGTCCACCATTTCCAGTTCCTTCTGGATCTCCTGTTTGGATTACGAAGTTCTTTTCTACTCTATGTACTATAAGTCCGTCATAAAACCCACTATTTGCAAGTGCTATAAAGTTTTTTACAGTATTTTCTGCATACTCTGGATATAATTCTACAACTATTGGAACATCATATCCTTCTACTTTTATTTCTGCAATTGGATGTTCTACTTTTGCAGTAGCCTTCCCAATTATTCCAAATACTACAAGTCCTATAAGTACAATAACTAAAATTATTGCAATTATCATAATTACTGATTTTTTGTTCATTTCATTTTCTCCCTTTCTAATTTTATAGTTCTTCTAATCTATGGTATTCAATTCCATCATATACTTCACCTTGAACACTGATTATATCTTTTGTTTTGAAATTAATTATCATATCTCTTTTAGAATTTCTTATATCTAAATACCTGTTTAAATCATTTTTAGAAAAATATCTATATGTTGTATAACTTGTTCCAGGCACATATAGGTTTTCATCGCCTTGAGCCGAAAGTTTATACTCTATCCCTCTAATTTCTTTAAGAATTCTTCTTGCTTCTTCTGCTCCTGAAGCAGTCATATTTTGCCCAATTGGTTTTCCTCCTAGCAATACATAATTAGTATTATCTTCCATTATCATTCTTTGATATATTCCATCTACTTTTCCATGAACTTGCTGAAGTTCATATGAAAAGTTTTGGAGCTTTATTTCTGAAACCGATGTTGTACCTGTCTGAATTCCTGCTCCTATAAGTATAAGCATAATTATTATAGTAATTATAAGTACTATTAAAGTTATTCCCTTTTCTTTTCTCAAAGTTTTTTCACCTCATTTGTTTTTTTTTCAATCTTTTTGCTTTAGTTTATAATAGTCCGCACTTCTTTCATCGCTTCTTTTATATTTTTCACTCCTATTATATCTAATTTTAAATTTTCTTTCAATAGTTTTTTATTATTTTCTGGAATTATACATTTTTTAAATCCTAATTTTTCTGCTTCCTTAAGTTCTTTTTCTATCATTGAAACACGCCTAACTTCGCCTGTCAAGCCGAACTTCGCCGATAACTATAACATCATCTGGAATAGATTTATTTTTATAACTCGAACATACACTTAAAATTATTCCGAAGGTCAATACTTGGCTCATTTATTCTTATACCTCCGAACTACATTTAAGTATGCATCTTGGTTTCCCAGTGGAATTCCTGCTCTTTTTTCTATAACTGCCATTAAAAGAGTAAGCCTATTAAAATCAATTCCATTTGCTGTTCTTCTTGGGAATCCAAAAACTGTACCGCGTTGTAAGTGCTTGAAGTTCTACAAGAAGTGGTCTTGTTCCTTCCATTGTTGCAACTATTACTGAGCCTGCTGGATTTTCACTCCTTTCCGAAATCAGTATATCCGAAGGATTCATTATTTCCTGCATTCCTTCTCCTTGCATTTCAAACATTCCGAATTTCATTTGTTGAACCAAATCTGTTTTTTACTCCTCTTATTACCCTATATGCAAAATATCTTTCTCCTTCTAGATATAAAACAACATCTACCATATGTTCTAGAACTCTTGGTCCTGCAATATTTCCGATCTTTTGTTACATGTCCGAATTATTATTGTTGTAACACCTTTATCTTTGCACATTCTCATTACTCTTGACGTAATTTCTCTTAATTGACTTGTACTTCCGAGGAAGTGAATCTACTTTATCGGAATATATTGTTTGAATTGAGTCTATTATTACTAATTTTGGCTTCTTTTTTTCAATTTCTGCTTCGATTAAGTCTATATCTGTTTCACCTAAGAATAATATATTGTTTTTGTTTATATTTAGCCTATCAGCCCTTATTTTTATTTGTTCTGCTGATTCTTCTCCGAGACACATATAAAACGACATCATCTGTCTTCACTTTATCACATATTTGAAGTATCAATGTTGATTTACCAATTCCGAGGTTCTCCGCCCGAAGTAAAATTAGTGAGCCATCGACTAATCCTCCGTCCGAAGTACTCTATCTAATTCGGAAAATCCGAGTTGAAAGTCGATGCACTTCTTTATATGCTACATCTTTTAATGCCACTGGTTCTGCATTTTGTTTGTTTTGCTTTTTTATTTCTATTTCTTTTGTTTCTAATTTTTGTTCAAAAAAAGTGTTCCATTCATTGCAAGCTGGACATTTTCCAAGCCATTTGCTAGATTCATATCCGCATTCATTACAAACAAAAACAGATTTTGCTTTTGCCATAAATTTCCGTTTTCTCCTTCCTAGCTTCTTAATTCTGCATTATATTCTTTCTTTACATTTTCAACTATTTTATCTAGAAGTGGATTTATTTCTTCATCTGTTAAAGTCTTATCATTTGAGCTAAATGTTAATGAATATGCTAAGCTTTTCTTGCTTTCATCAATTCCCTTTCCTTCATAAACATCAAATACTTCTATTTCCTTCAAATTATTTCCGGCAAGCTTTTTTGATTGTTTTTGCAAGTTCTAGTGCCTCTATTTCTTTATCTACAACAAGTGCTATATCTTTTTTAACACTTGGGAATTTTGATATTTCCTTATATTTAGGTCTTCCTGTTTTAATTTCTTCACATATGCTAAGATTTATTTCGCAAACAAATACATCATCTTTTGTTACTTCTGGGTGTAATTTTCCAATAATTCCTATATTTTTTCCGGTTTAATATTATTTCTGCACTTTGCCCTTGGTGCAATTCTTTTATAGGATTTTTTGGTACGACAAAACTATATCTATTTTCATACTCCATGCTGTTTAATACTTCTTCTATTATTCCTTTAATTATATAAAAGTCTACATTTCTTTTTGCATTTATTCCTGTATAGAATTCTCCTGCCATAAGTATGCAAAGTTTTAGTTCTTCTCCATATTCTCCATTTTTCTTGAAAAAACCTTTACCAAGTTCAAATATTGATATGTTCCTGTTTCCATGCGCTATATTGTATTCATATATTTTTAATAATGATGTAATTAATGTATATCTCAAAGTATTTCTGTCTTCTGTCATAGGTGCTAATAGTTTAACTTCTTCAAATTCATCATTTGTAAACTTTTTAACTTCTTTATCATTTATTAAAATATATGACAATGTTTCATTTAACCCAAGTGCAATCATTTTATTTCTTATATTTCTTATCTTTTTATTATAGCTTCCTGGAATTGTTGGCACTCTTGGAAGTTTTCCGCTCTATATTGTTAACGCCATAAATTCGTCCTACTTCCTCGATAAGGTCTTCTTCGATATCTATGTCTATTCTTCTTCTTGGAACGCTTACAGATATATTCTCGCCCTTTTTAGAGATAGAAAATCCTAATCTTCTAAATATATCTTCTACTTCTTTCATAGATAAGCTAGAGCCAAGTATTCTCTTTATCTTTTCTAAGCTTATTTCTATTTCTTTGTTATCTTTTTCAGTTTTATCATATATAGCTGTTCCTTTTAATATTTTTGCATTTGCGTATTTTTCAAGTAGAGTACATGCTCTTTCTATTGCTATATATGTTCTATTTGGGTCTAATCCTTTTTCAAAACGATTACTTGCTTCACTTCGTATTATCTTTTTAGATGTAAGTCTAACTTTTACTCCATCAAAAATTGCAGATTCAATTATTACATTTTTTGTGTTATCTTCTATTTCTGTTTCTAGTCCTCCCATAACTCCTGCAAGCCCTATCGCTTTTTTTCCATTAGAAATTACTATATCATTTTCACTTAAAGTTCTTTCTATTTCATCAAGTGTCGTTAATTTCTCATCTTTTTCTGCCATTCTTACTTCTAGTTTTTCTCCTAGTCTATCTGCATCATAGAAATGCAAAGGCTGACCTGTTTCTAGCATCACATAATTACTTATGTCTACAACATTATTTATTGGTCTTATGCCTTCTGCAATTAATCTATTTTTTATAAAATCTGGACTTTCTTTTATTTCTACGCTGATTGCCTTTTTAGCTAGAAATAGTTTGCAATTTTCTGTTTTTATGTCTATTTTGAATTTATCATTTATATTTTCTTTTTCTTCTTTATGTGATATATCTATATCTTTAACTTTTTTATCATATAAAGCACCGAACTTCATATGCCATTCCAAGTATGCTTAGCAAGTCTCCTCTATTTGCTGTAAGTTCAAAATCTATTACTTCATCATCTAGCCCCATATATTTTACTGGGTCTTCTCCTGGTTTTGCCTTTTCTCCTAGTACATGTATTCCTTTTTTATCTTCTTCTGTTTGGAATTTGCTGTCTAGCCCGATTTCTGATAAAGAGCATATCATTCCGATTTGATTCTTCTCCTCTTATCATTCCTTTTTTTATCTTTATTCCTCCTGGAAGTTCTGCTCCATTTAAAGCAACTATAACTTTTTGTCCTTTTGCCACATTTGGTGCTCCACAAACAATATTTAAAATTTCTTTTCCGAATATCTACTGTGCATATATGCAAATGGTCTGAATTTGGATGCATTTCACATGTTTTTACTTCTCCGAATCACAAGTCCTTTTGCATTTATTAGTTTACCGAGCTTCTTCATATTCATTCCCAATATTTGTCATATCTTCTGCAAGCGTTTTTATATCAACGTCTATATCTACATAATCTTTTAGAAAATTTTTACTTAGTTTCATATAATTCTCCTTATCTACTTGAATTGACTTAAAAATCTTATATCATTTGCATATAAATAGCGCATATCTGGTATGCCATATTTAAACATTGCAATTCGTTCAAGTCCTACTCCGAATGCGAATCCAGAATACTCATCTGGGTTATATCCACACATTCTTAGTACATTTGGATGAACCATTCCGTGAACCTAGAATTTCAATCCAACCAGTTTGTTTGCAAAGATTGCAACCTTTTCCTCCACACTTAAAACATGATACATCTACTTCATAAGATGGTTCTGTAAATGGGAAATAGCTAGGTCTAAATCTTAATTTTGAATTTTCTCCTATAATCCTTTTTGCAAATATTTCTAATGTTCCTTTAAGGTCTGCAAGTGAAATATTTTTATCTATAACTAATCCTTCTGCTTGTGTGAATTGATGTGAATGTGTTGCATCATCTTCTCTTCTATATGTTTTTCCGTGGACATATCATTCTAATTGGCGTTTTTTCTTCATTTGCAAGCATTGTATGTGCTTGCACTGCTGATGTTTGTGTCCTTAAAAGGTATTCTTCTGTTATATAAAAACTATCTTGCATGTCTCTTGCTGGATGTCCTTGTGGAAGATTAAGTAGTTCAAAGCAAAATTTATCTGTTTCTAGTTCTGGACCTTCTTCAACTGTATATCCCATTGAAACAAATAGGTCTTCTATGTCTTCTATTACACTGTTTACTGGGTGTTTTGACCCGGTATTTATTTTAGTACTTGGAAGTGTTATATCTATCTTTTCACTTTCTAATTTTTTTGCCATTATTTGCTTCTCTATTTCTTTTTCTTTTTCACTTATATCTTTTTCTATAGTTTTTCTAAGCTTATTTGCTATTTCTCCGAATTATTGGTCTTTCTTCTTTTGAAAGATTTGCCATGTCTTTTAGCACATTTGAGAGTTCACTTTTTTTACCTAAGTATTTTATTTTTAGTTCATTTAACTCTTTTATATCTATAATCTTCGCTAATGCTTCTTTTGCTTCTTTTTCAATTTTAGCAATCTTCTCTTTCATAAAAAAATCCTTTCTTTTTTATTTGATTTTCTCGATTATTTCTTCTAATTTCAAAGTTTCTTGCTCTCCCGTTTGCATATTTTTGAGAGTCACTTTGTTTTCTTTTTCTTCTTCTTCTCCAATTACTGCAACATATGGAATATTTAATTTGTCTGCATATTTGAATTTAGCTTTTAATTTTTTATCTTCTAAAAACATTTCTGTATTTATATCATTCATTCTTAGCTTATTTGCGACAGTTTCACTATATTCCATTTGTTCATTTGCCATAGGAACTACAAGCACTTTTGATATATATCTTTCTTCATTTTCAAGAATATTTTCTTTCTTCATTTGATAGAAAAATCTTGTGAGTCCTATTGAAATTCCTACTCCTGGAAGTTTCTTGTCTGTATATAATTCTGCTAGATTTTCATATCTTCCACCTGAGCATACACTTCCAAGTGTCCTATAATCATCTAAAAATGTTTCATAAACTGTTCCTGTGTAATAATCCAATCCTCTTGCAATTGTTAATTCTATTTTAAAATTATTTTCAGGTAATTTTTTTATCCTCATGCTTTTTACGACTTCTTCTAGCTCTTCTACTCCTTTTTCATATAATTGTTCAGTAATTCCTAGTTCTTTTAGTTTTCTTAGTTTTTCATCTGTATTTCCGTCTATTTCTATAAATTTTATTATTGTATTGATTTCATTTTCTTTTACTCCTAGGCTTTCTAGTTCTTCTATTACTTTTTCTTTTCCTATTTTTTCTATTTTATCTATTATTCTAAGGATTTCTACTGCTTTTTCTTTTAATCCTAGTGAAGTAAATAATCCATTTAAAATTTTTCTATTATTTATGCAAATTGTAAATTTTTCAAATCCAAGGCTTTTAAAGGTTTCATATATTACACAAGGAAGCTCCGCATCATACATTATGCTTAAATCTCCGTTCCCCAATTATATCAATGTCACATTGATAAAATTCACGATATCTACCTGCTTGTGCTTTTTCTCCTCTATATACTTTTCCTATTTGGTACCTTTTAAATGGGAAACTAAGCTCACCTTGATGAAGTGCAACATATTTTGCAAGTGGCACTGTTAAATCAAATCTTAGTGATAAGTCATTATCTCCTTTATTAAATCTATATACTTGGCGCTCTGTTTCACCTGCTACTTTTGCAAGTAAAACCTCCGAACTTTCAATTATTGGTGTGTCTAATGGAAGAAATCCGAATTTTTCATATGATTTTTGAATTTTTTCTTTGATAAAATTAAATTCTATTTGGTCATTTGGAAGTAATTCCATGAAACCCGGCAATGTTTTTGGTTCTATTTTTTTATTTTCCATAATAATCCCCTGCCTTCTTTTTTAATTATATAATTATATATTAAAAATGCTTACATTACAATATTTTTTAGCAAAAAAAATAAAATAGGCTTAAATTTTTCGCCTATTTTAATTCTTTTCTATTATTTTGAATTATTCTTAAAGTTTCTTCTAAAACATCTTCTATTCCTGCTAGTAATTCATCAGCATGATTTTTTGTTCCATTTGCAATTTCTCTTGCCATTTCATTTGCCGTTTCAATTATTTCTGTTTTTTGTTCATATGCTTTTCTTGTTATTTCATGTTCATCTATCATTGCAATTATTCTGTTTTCTGCTTCTTTTACTATGTCCTCTCCCTCTTTTTGGGCCTCTACCAAAATTCTAGTTCTTTCCTCTTTGACCCATTTAGCTTGTTTTAGTTCTTCTGGAAGTTTTATTCTTATTTCTTTTATTAAGTCTAACAATTCTTCTTTGTCAACAAGCCCTTTGTTTGTAAAAGGCATTGTTCTTGAATTTTCAATTGTTTCTTCTAATGTTTCTAATAATGTAAATATTTCCATAAGTTACATTGACTCCTTTCGACATAAGAGTATGAGCTTTACTCGCCCATATTTTCTTATACCTATAACTTTTGCTAATTCTTTTGTAGATTCTATGTATGTATCTTCTTTATCTGTCTCAAAAATCATTATTCCATCTTCTTCTAGCATTTCATTTTTTAGTATTATTTTTATAGCTTCTTTTCCAAAGTCTGTCTTATATGGAGGGTCTAAGAAAATTATATCAAATTTTTTATTTTTTAATTCTTCTAATGCTTTTTTATAATCTTTATTTACAATCTGTATTTCATTATCAAAATGAGTTTTTTGTATGTTTTTCTTTATAATTTGTATTGCTTTTTTTGACTTATCACATATAATAGCTTTCTTTGCACCTCTACTTATACTTTCTAGTGCTAATGCTCCACTACCAGAAAATAAATCTAATACTTCTGCTTCATATATGTAATTTTGTATCATGCTAAACATTGCTTCTTTCACTCTGTCTAACGTTGGTCTTGTTTCTTCACCGCTCTAGAGTTTCTAGTTTTGTTCCTTTTGCCTTTCCAGATATTATTCTCATAAATAGTTTTCCTTTTTTATTCACTTTATATTTTATTAGATTTATTTCATAAGTCAATAGTATTTACAAAAATGTAATAGAAATTTAATACAGCTGTAATATATAATCTATAGGATTTTATTATACACTATTTTTTTCATTTTTGCAATATATACATAAAAAATATTATTTAAACACGAAAGCACAGCCATTTAGCCGTGCTTTCGTGTCTATGAACTTGATTCATCCGTTATTTTGATGCATTATGCGTATCACTTCCTCTGAAAATCTTGAAATTTTTTGTTTGTTAATTTGCTGATGATTTCTATCATGTACTGCTCTTTGCATATAGTTCAAGAAATTCATATTGAAATCTGTATCCCATACGCTAACAAATCCAAAGAGCTCTCTCAGCATGTCTATTTTTTCACATACTTGTCTATAGAGATGCATTGAAATTAAAACACCTTTTTTTCCTTGTTTCATAGAGGTAATTTCACTTAAAAATCTTTCTTGCTTTGTGCTTAAACCTCTAAATTTGCATGCCAATTCTCCAAACAAAGTTACTGTTCCAAGAAACTGCTCATTTTTTGTTTCTGCATAAACAATAATCCCATCAGTTTCATTAAAAAGAACAATTTCTCTTTCACAAACAATCTTACCAATCTTATGCGCATCTCCCTCAAACTTATCAGAGAATCCTATTTTAAACCCCCTCTTTTTCATTTCTTCTAAAAAATGTTCCCAAGTTGGCTTTTGAATTAAAGCTTCGCTCATAGTTTGTTTTCTCCTCTAAAATTATTATAGTATTGCATTTGAGTAGTGCTTCATTTTTTGAGGATTTTGCAAATTAAAAAGCTTTTGCCTCATAGCTCTTATTTTACCATTTTCACACTAAAAAATCAAGCAATTTTTAGCCCTTCTTTACAGAACTTTTTTTATTATCCTTTACCCATTGCTCAGAAGCCAAAACAGTTTGCAATTCTTCTATTGTCTTTTGTTCCTCTAATTCATTGCGCATTGTATATAATCTTTGTTTAATAGTATTTGCTTTTTCTTCATATTGCACTTTTTGATTATTCAATTCTTCTAATTTTATTTTTTTTTACTTCATCTATCATTTTTATCTTCCCTAATCAGTTATATATCTTATATTAATATTATAAATCCCTTCTAACTCCAGAGGATTTCTTAATATTATTCCAAACTTTTGATAACAAGCAATTTCATCAACATATATATTTTTTATATAATCATAAATGTTGCTCAATATAACATTTTCATCTGTAAAATTTAAATTTTTATATGGATTTAAGCTAAGCTCTAATTTATTATAACCTTTTACATTAGGAATATAATCAGCTATTATTTTTTGCTTTTTAAATATAATTAAATATTCTAATTCTCTATCATATTTTATATTAAAGTGTATTACTATTTCATCATCTCTTTTTTCTTCAATAAAATAGTATTTTAAATTTTTATCAAAATCGTCATGAAATTTTAATGCACCTTTTTTTAGAATTTCTATTATTTTGTCCACACTATCTTGTTTATTCATTAGTTTTCTCTC
>JAAWDU010000100.1 GCA_022793905.1 Clostridia bacterium | reverse complement strand
CCGAGATTTTGCGACTTTGACTTCTTTCAGATTCCTCCTCACGAAGGACACCCTTGCCATTTACTAACGGTTCGCCACTATCAGGCACCGTAAGGGACTTTTCACCCTCAAGTTGTTGCCCATGCTAGGCACACTAAAAATGCAAGGTGGGAGAAATCCCCCACCTCGCATCAAAAAGAGCCTCTCCTTTCGTTTTTCTTACACGACGGGGCAGATAGTGGAAACGTTGTGCTTATACATCATTTCTCTCACCATCCCACCGTTTCTTTTCACCTTCACAATGAGAACCAAGTCGTCTTGTTCAGTGATTACGCCCTCGAAGCCGAAGCCGTTCCGTGTATGAATAGTTACGTATCTTCCCTCCATAATCAGATTTTTGATGAATTCTGTCTCTACAGTTCTTCCCATGGAAATACTCCTTCTATTTTTATTTATAGTAGCACTTGGCTAACTATATATTTAATTATACCACATTTATGTAAATTTGTAAACCACAACTTCTTCTACATTTATTTTCCAAATTCCATTCTTTGTAGAACCAACTCTTTCAATAATGCCTTTTTCTTTTAATGCTTTTATGTTGTACGATATACCATCTCTTGTTAAATCAAGTGTTTTTACCATTTCAACCTGTGTAATACTTGGATTTTTCTTAATTAAATTTATTATTTTTTCTTGTGTAGTTTCTTGTTGATTTAAAATCATTCCATCTACAGCTTCATCTATAATTTCAAGCATAAACTCAATAAATTCGTTCGAATTTCCTACATTATTACAATTTTGAATAGCTGAATAATATTCTTCTTGATGTTTTCTTATTATACTTTCTATTGGAATATATTTAAATAAATCTTTCCAATGTGCAAGTATTGCTATTTGCCATAGTCTAGCTGTTATTCCATTTCCATCTGAAAAAGGGTGTATAAATACAAATTCATAATGAAATGTAGAAGATAAAATTAATGGATTAACTTTTTCAGGTTCTATAATATTAGTTGGGGTGGATAAAACTCCAACTATTTTTGAAAAATAAAATAGTGCATTTATCAAAAATACCTGATAAAATATTTTTGTCTAAGAAAATATCAAAGGAGGTATTAGATAAATGCAACATAATTTT
>JAAWDU010000067.1 GCA_022793905.1 Clostridia bacterium | reverse complement strand
TGGAGAAAATGAAACATTACTAGATGAAGATAATAAATGGCCAAGAGAAGTAGGAGAATATGAGATAATAGCAAGATTTACAGGAGACAGCACAAACTATAAACCAATTTCTGATATGAAAGCAACACTAAAAATAAATAAAGCACCATATATTTTAGATACAAGTTTACTTAAGTTTGAACCAAAATCTGCAATATATGATACGAAAGAGCATAGCGGAACATATACAAACTTAGCAGAAGTTACAGATAATTTAGTTGTTGCAAAATATGAATATATAGATGGAAACGGAAATTCGCTTGGTACAAATAATGAATTACCAATAAATGCAGGAAAATATACAGTGAATGTAGTATTTAGTATAAATCCAAATCATAGTCTAGCTAAGAACTATGAAAAAGTACTTGTAAAAGGAACAGAAATTAGTAGTAAAGAAGAAGAATTTACAATAAACAAAGCATCATATGAACTAGATGTAGAAAGCTTAATATTTGAGCCAGAAAGTGTAATTTATGATGGAGAAACACATGAAGCAAAATTTACAAATCTTCCAGTTGGAGTGAGTGCACAATATGAGTACTTTAAGGAAGGAACATCTCTTGGAACAAATATATTGCCAAGTAATGCAGGACAATATACAATAAAGATAGCATTTGAAATAGAGGAAAGTGGAGAACTTTATACAAATTATTCTGTAGTAGAAGTAAAAGATTCTAATCCTAAGACTAACGAAACTGAAAAAACATTTACAATAAATCCTCGTGAGATAACAGTTATCGTACAAAATGCTTCAAGTATATATGGAGAAGAAGCAAATACAGAAAGTTGGAATTATGAAATTACAAGTAAGCTAACTCCACCAGTAATTGAAAAAGATGGAAGCATAATTGAACTAAGTATAAAGAATGGAAATACAGTTATATATGATAAAGAGGTTAATAATGTTAGCAAAACAGATGCAGGAACATATGAATTTGTAGCAAACTGCACAAATCCAAATTATATAGCAAGTATTACAAATGCAGAATACGAGATAACTAAAAAAGTGCCAGAGTTAAGTGATTTAAAAGTGATAATGCCAGAAGGTGAAATATTAGATAATACATCTGATATAGAGTATTCATATGACTATGATAAAGAAGAAAAAGAAGTTACAGTTGAAGCTAAAAAAGATAGTCAGGGAAATGAAATATTAAAAGGATTAACAGGAACAATAAATGCACCTAAGTATTACAAAATATCACTTAGAGAAGATGGAACAAAAGAAGAGGTAGAAATTCAAGGTATTCCAGTAGATGCAGGTACTTATGAGGTAAGAGTAAATATATCAGAAGGAAAAAATCACAAAGAAACAGTAATTACAATATGTGAATTTACAATTGCACCAAAAGAACTTACAAAGCAGGAATTAACATATACAATAGAAAATACAGTAATAACAGAAGGAACAATAACAACAGATGTAATAGAAGAGCCTTGGGATGGAACAGAAAAAGAAATAGAATGGAATAATGCTCCGCATAGAGTTTATGTAAGATTGAAAGCAGGAAGTACAATTTTAGAAGGAAATACAGTAAATTTCAAAGTTTTATATAATGGCGAGGAAACTGTACCACATGAATTAGGCAGATATGATGTAACAGTTATAGGTAGTGGAGATAACTTAGTTATCAAAGAAGGAGAGCCAATTTTAATAGGAACATTTGAAATAAAAGATACTGTTAAACCAGTTATAACTCTAAATGGTGGACAAGAAGTAGTAAAATACTTAGAACAAGAATATGTAGATGAAGGTGCGGTTGCAACAGATAACCATGATGAAATTGTTGATGTCAATGTCAAAATTGAAAAGGTAACACCTAGTGATGACGGAATGATAAGAGTAGAAGTAGAAAGCATTGATACAAGTAAAGTTGGAAGATATGAGATAACATATAGTGCTAAAGATATATCAAACAACTATGCAGATGAGATTGTTAGAACAGTTATTGTAAGAAAAGAATCACAAATAACACCAACTACAAGCCTAAGCCAAACACAAGCAAATAGCTTTAAAATAACAGATAAAGGATTTCAAATAGACATAACAAATGAACCTTATGAAAATGGAAAGATAAGCTATATAGTTACAGCAGGTAAAGATATAATAACAGTTTCAGAAAATGGAGAAGTCACATTTAAAGATATTGGACAGGCAGAAGTTACAGTAATGTTTGGAGAAACAGCACATTATGCTTCTTCAACAATAAACATTCCAATCCTTGTAAATAAGGGAGATCTTTTAGCAGAAAACTTTACAGTAACAGAAAATGAGTACACTTATGATGGAGATAAACATACATGTACTGTTACAGCATTTGCAAATGATGATTTACTAAATGCTAAAGCACTATATAATGTTTTAATTAAAAACCAAGATGAAACAGATACAAAAGTATATACTTTAGCAGATGGACCAGTAAATGCAGGTAGATATAATGTATTTGCAGTAAAAGAAAATTCACTTCCAAATGATTGGTTTAATGCAATTAGTAGCGAACTAAAAATTGGAGAAATAGTAATTAATAAGGCAACATATGATATATCGAATGTTAAATTTGAAGATACAAGTGTAACATATGATGGAAATGGACACAGTATAGCTGTAAGTGGAAACTTACCAGAAGGTGTAGAAGTTTCATATTATGCAGAAGATGGAAGCAAGATAGAAGGAATAAATGCAGGATATGTAAATGCAGGAAAATATACTATTACAGCTAAATTTACAGGCGATTACAATAATTACAATGAAATAAGTGATAAAAGTGCAAAACTTACGATAAATCCAAGACCATACACAAATGAGGAAATTGACAGAATTACTATGGAACAAACACAAATACCATTTGATGGAAAAATGCATAAGTTTGTAGTAAAAGAAGATTCATTACCTCATGGAATTGAAGTAGATAGTTATGTTAAAGGTACAGATGAGGGCTCAAAGATAGGAACATATAGAGTAAAAATTAATTTGAGAGTAACAGATCCAAATTATGTATTACCAGCAGAAAGACCAAGCCCAATCACAAGAGAAGTTAAGATTACAGAGTATATATCTGCACCAATAATAAGTTATGTAACTAATAAAGAGCTTAACAGGTCAGAAGGAATAGATGTAGTACATGAAAATGCAAAAAATCCAATTGTATTTAGTAAAATAACTGATATAGATTGGACAAAAGGTTCAGCTATTATAACAAAAGTAGATAAAAACGGAAACAAGATAGCAGACTTCGGAAGTTATGCAGAACCAACACGTATAACATTATCAGAAGACGGATATTACAAGATTATTGCAACATATAAACCAAACGCAAGTGATCCTGAATTGGAAACAGTAAGGTTTGTGAGAATGGCAAGGCAAACAATAAGAACAGAAGTTATAAAAGGTACAGAAATAGATACGGATTATTATGAGGGAGATATAGAAATAAAAATTTCTAAACTTGATAACTTACAATACTTGAAATTAACAATAGCAAAAATAGCAGATGGACAGTCAGATTTAGAGACTACTGAGATAGATAAAGTTTGTACATCTGATGGAAATGGAAATATTACAATAAATAAGCCAAGTGGAGAACATTATGAGCTAAGAAAATCTGGAAATGATTTGATACTTACTTTAAAATTTGGTACCTTAAAAGGAGTAATGGCAGTTGATATAGAGGATACATCAATTCAATCTGTATCATCTAAAGAACCAGCAGGTAGCATAACAACATTTACAACAGAAAAGCATTAAGATGAAAGCATAGTAGTCTAAAAGCAGAAGTCCCAGTGAGAAATTACTGGGATTTTTTCTATATAAAATTTCTTTTTATTCTTTTAAAATTTAGCGGTTTTTAGCAAATAATGGTTGACAAAAAAATAAAACATTTATATAATAAAAGCGTATAAAAGTAAAATTTAGGGAAAAAACGAAAGGAAAGATGTTATGAAGGAAAATGGTTTTGCAAAAGTAATGATTATTTGCATTGCAATAATAGTTATAATAGTAATTGCCGTAGTAATATTTATGAATGGAAAAAATAATAAAGAAAATAGAAGTAATAATGATACAAATATAGATATAAATAATGCAAGTTCTAATGTGGAATTAGATGATAATGGAACTGAAATTCCACCAGTTCAAAACGGAAGCTTAGTAGCACCAGGACAAGGTTCACAGCAAGTTACGAGTGAATAATGCACAAAATTGTAAAAATTTTGAAAAAATAACAAAAAAGTGCATATATTATGTTTACAAAACAAAAGAAAAGTGATATAATGGAGATATTGGGGGGTACAAAGGAGATATGAGAAAAATGAATATAATGAAAAAAGCATGGACTATATTATTAGTTTTTTGCTTAACAATAATAATTTTTGCAAGTAATGTCCAAGCTGTAAGTACAACTATAAGGGCATCTGCAAGTAAAGTTGCAGTTCGGAAAGACAGTTTCCGTAACTGTTAGTTTTGGTGAAAAAGTACAAGCAGTACAATTTGCGTTAAACTTTGATACAAGTAAATTTGATTATTTATCTTGCTCAGCTGGTAGATATGATAGTAATGGAACAAGATATTTCGTATTCAATGATGAAGGAGATATAAACAGTTTAGCAAGTGTAACATTCACATTTAAGGCAAAGGAATTAGGAAGTGGAACATTTAATATAAGCGGACTTGTTACATCAAATTCTGCAAACAGAATTACAACAAGTAGTGCTACTGTAACAGTTCAAAAACAAAGTACAAGTAGTTCAACAACAAACAAACCAAATCAAAATCCTACACCTACACCTGAAGAGCCTAGTACTCCAGAAGAATTTAGTAAAACTGAATTAGAGACAGTAGAAAGTTTACTTTTTGGATTAATAGAAACAGATTATACAGAAGAAAGTTGGAAAGAATTGCAAGAAGCAATAGAAAAAGCAAGAAATGCAGGCAAAAAAGAGGAGTATGATGAAATAAAATCAAAACTTACAATAGATAATTTAGTTATAGAAAAATTTGAAAAAACAGAATTAAATAAATTATTAAGGGATTTAATAGGAAAATCCGAAGCAGATTATACAGAGGAAAGTTGGAAAGAATTACAAGATATAATAGAAGAAGCAGATAAAACAACATTAAAAAGTGAATATGATGGGATGAAATATAAATTAACAATAGATACTTTGGAAGAAGCAGAGAAAAACTTTTTTGAGCCAATAGTAAATTTTTTTCAAGGGCTAGACGAACAAGAGCGCATTTCCCTAGCCCTAGGTGTGTGCGTTGTCATTCTACTCATAATCATAATTGTGATATTCATACTATATAGAAAAGAGAAGAAGAAAAGACGTCAAGAAATAAATACAAATACAAATATGGGCGGAGCAAGAAGATTAAGGTAAAAGGTGGTGAAATTGATAATGTCAAGAGCAAAAAGAGCAAGAAAAGGTAGTTTAACTAAAAAAATACTATTACTATTAATTTTATTAGTAGTAATAGTAGGCATGATAGTAAGACTTGAACCAAATTTACGGAGAAAAGATAGCAAGTCTTAATAAATCAGAAGTTATGGAATATGATGCAAGCGATTTTGTAAAAGATACTTTTACAAAAGAGGATATAAAATGTGTACCTATCATAGTTAAACATACAGAAGAAACTGTTTCAAAAGAAGATGTAGAAAGAGATTTTCAAAAAGCAGGTTTAGAAATCAAGAGTTTTTCATCTGATAGGATTGGAACAGGTACTAAAGTAGAAACGAATCATGGTACATATACAATTTTAATTTATGGAGATGTAAATGGGGATGGTAGAGTTAATGTATTAGACTCACAAGAGATAATAAAGCATATAGTTCATGGTGGCACATATACATTAAAAGGAGTAAAAAGACTTGCAGCTAATGTATATGACCCAGGAAAAGATGATGTAAATGTACTTGATACATCAAAAATTACGAAATTCATATTAGGAAAAGAGCCTATAATAGATACATTACCAACATCAGATATTAAAAATGATCATGAAAAACCAGTTATAACTCTAAATGGTGAAAAAGAAGTAACAATAAATGTATCAACAAATGATATTCCAGTAGAATATCATGATGCAGGTGCAAGTGTAACAGATAATGTTGATTATACTGCGGGAAAAAGATTGAGTATAACAAATAATGTAGATGTTACAATACCAGGAGATTATGAAGTTATATATAATGTAACAGATTTAAATGGAAATAAGGCAGATGAAATTAAAAGAATAGTTCATGTTGTGAATTATATGACAGGAATAAGTATAGAAACTAGAGGAGAAAAAACAGATTTTGCAAAAGGTGAAGAGATAAAAATAGATGGTATGGCAGTAATTGCTGAAATGGCATATTATGATGGTATTATTCGTGAGTTACCATTAGATGAAGTGACAATAACACCTAAATTTGCAGATACAAATTCAGATACTATATCAGAAGAATATGTTACTATTGAATATAAAGGAATGAAGACAACACTTAGCATTATGGTAACACCACATATACCTAAATTCGAAGTGGATGGTGAATTTGAATCTAAAGTTGGAATAAATGAAGAGTATATAGCACCAAAGGTTATTGCAAAAGATGACCAAACACTAGAAGAATTAAACTGTGAAATTACGCTAACAAAAATACTTCCAGATGGTACAAAATGTGAACCAGAAGTGTGCACAGAAAATCAAATAAAAGATAAGATTGATACAAGTGTAATTGGAACAAAATATATATTAAGGTATACTGCACAAAATTCACTTGGAAATCGTAATACATTAGAAAAAGAGATTATAGTAGTAGATAAAATTTCATATGTAACCTTAACAGCAGATTCAAAACTAAAAGAAACAAATTACTTGAATGGTGCAATAATTAATTTAGAGGGAATTAGTGCAGAAGTAGTATGGAAATCAGGAGATAAACTTGTTGTAAGTCATGAAGAATTAGTAGCATATTCAGAAGGAAGCGATAAAGCAAATATTGCTATATTTAATCCAAATAATATAGGAACAAATACAAGTCAAACTATTAGTATAAAATACGAAACTAGAGACCCTATAACAGGAAAAAATATAGATTTTGAAGCAGGAAAGCTTACTATAAATGTAAGTAAAAGATTAGAGACTATTGTAAACGAAAATAGCAATTCTGTAACAGGAGAAATTTATGAAGATGTTCATGTTGCAAGAGTTATACAAGGTGCAGGGGAAGAAGAAATTGATGTTAGCAAAGTAATACTTGATATAAAGGCAACTCCTGTAGAAGGAAGTTATGTAACTGATGATTTGGAAACAAAAATATGGGCTGAGAATTCTGTAGATGAATCAGGCAGAAAAGTTGTAGATGTATTTGCAACAGTATCAGAGAAATCTGTTTATGAAATAACAATTAGACCATATACATCAGAGCTTAGTGGATATGAACCAATAGGAAGTTTAACACCAGCTATATCATATTTAACAAGTAAGATTACAGCAGACCCTACTGCAATAGAACTTACAAATTATAAGATTTATCCAAGTGTAAGCGAAGAACCAGCAATGTATAAAACAGGTGATACTTTAGCTTTAGATATTATATATAAGCATTTATATGAAAATCCAAGATTAAAAACTAGACTAATTGAAGTAGAACCAATATTATATAATGATTATAATATAGATGTTAGTATGGAAGAGTGGGATGGAATAGGAGAAAATGCTATAAAATTAGGAGAGTTTGACTCTTCACAAATAAAATGGGAATTCTTGACAAAGGATGGTTTTACAGAAGAGCAAACTGGCAAAAATAGAAGAATTGCTAAAATAAAAATAAAGATACTTGAAGATTTAAGCAGTGAAGAAGCTGTAGGAGTAATTCTTAGAACTGATATGAGAATTTATAAGAAAACAAATACAGCAATAGGAGAATTTGGAAATAAGAGAGAAGTAACAATATTTAATAGCTCAAAATATGCATTAACATTTGGAGAGCAAGATAAAACTACTGCAAAATTAACAATGAGAAGTTATTCAAATAATGCAGACTATAGGGTTAAACTAATAGATGGCTCTTACTATACAATGATACCAATAAATTTATCTGATCAATATAATTCAAATATTAGATTGACAAATGATATGCTTTCAAAGCCTTTAGAAGAAGGTGGAATAAAAATTACACATCATGATATAAATGGAATTGAAACGCAACTTGTAGATATAATTCGGAATAATTGGAAATGAAGCTACATCAACATTTAATAAACCTACTGCGGAAACACCAGATATTAATTATATAGGAATTGCACCAATAAGCACATTAAGTACAGTAGAAGAATTAGATAGATTAGCTAAAGGAGAAATAGTAGTTGAATTTGGAAATGCAAATGATACTATAAATAACCATATAAAACTACTAGAAGTAATAACACCAGAAGTTACAAAAATAAATGTAACTGAGACAGGTAATAGAACAGGAGTATGTTACAAACCATTTGAAATTGCAAATATAACTTCAAAAACGCCTTTGAATAGATTATCAGAAGGAGATATTGGAATTAAGATAACTGGCAAAGTAACAAAAACAGTAGAAAATTCAGGAATGACATCTTCAAGTGTTGGATTTATAGAAAAAGTGAAAGATGGTGTAGTGAACTTAGAATTCTGGGCAAAAGAACCAGGAACATATACAATAACACCATATGTTAAAGGAAAAGCTAACTCAGAAGGAAAGAGCATAACTGTAGAAGTATTACATGATTATACAGTAAATTTAGCAGTATTTAAGCCAACTGGAAAAGGAGACTATGTAGGAACAAATACATTAGGTGCACCAGAAGGAGAATCTTGGATAGACATAAACTTCTATCACAAGTATGATGAAAATAACATAATACCAGTTACAGTAAGAGCAAATAAAATAAGATATGAGAGACTTAATAATACAGATAAAACATGGGTCATAAAATCAGTAGTAGAAGGAAATAATGGATATATAGCAGTTCCAGATACTTCGGATGAAGCTGTTAAGAAACTTCAAATAGCTATTGGTGAAGATGTACCAATTGGAACAGAGCTTAAATTTAATATACTAGATACTTCAGAAACTGAAAATAAAGTATTAAAAACAATTACTGTGTTTGTTAGCTCAGCAGAGACATCTAATTCTGTAAAGGTTGGTACAGGAACAGAAACACAATGGATGACTGTATATCAAGAACCACCAGCAGGTTCAAGCATTGTACATGAAGATGATGAAGGAATACTATATACAATAAATGGAACAAAGATATATTATGAAAAAGCAACTAAGATGTACTATACTTTAACTTCTATTAGAAAAGAAGGAGATGAAGTAACAGATACAATTGTAAATAAATATATAAATACAGCAAATAGAAATAAAGATAAGGAAAATAATGTATCATTTATTGATAAAGATAATACAACGTCATTATCAAGAAATACAGTTAAACTTGCAGGATTTACTGAAAATAGCCAAGGAATAATTTCTAAAGCAACTGGTACTGATGATGTAAATTATGTAGGAATTGGAATTGGAGAAGCAGACATGGAAAAACTAGAGCAAAATGCAGAACAAATTGGAGAGCAATTAGTAATTATGTATGTTGATATGTATTATACACCAGAAGGTGCTAATTCAGCACATTGGGAACAAAGAATATATATAACAAAATAATTAGAAAGAGCGAGGGAAACCTCGCTTTTGTTTTGAGTATAAAATAAAACTAGCTAGGATATAGCTAGTCCATGTTTTCAATTAAAATTAATCTTCTTTTGTCTTATTTTTATTTTCAGAAATTATAGTTGCAATTTGATAAATTAATTCTTTATCTTTAGAAGAACAATCATTTAAAATCGAACTAAATTCTGAAGATAAGTATGATTTAGAATTCTCAGAGGCTCCATTTAAAATATAACTTTCAGAAGTTTCAAGAACTGTACAAATCTCATTCAAACGTTTTAAATTAATATGAGTTTTGCCTGTTTCAATTCTACTTATATAAGCAATAGAAACATCTAATGTTTCAGCTAATTTTTCTTGAGTATAACCTTTTTGAATTCTTGCTTTCTTTAGTCTGTCACCCATTAGTTTATAGTCTAAAGCCATAAAAATTCCTCCGTCTATATTAAATTATTATTATGTAAAAGTATTATCGCAATTAATATATTATCACGAAAGTATGAAAAAATTAACAAACATGAAAGTTTAACTTAACTAATTATTAAAAACATAAAAACGATAAAGTTATTAAAAGTGCTTTAGACAAGTACTTTTAATTTCAGAATTCATTTAACATATTTAGTTAAAAATCAATATTTTTTTCAAAATGTTGGTAATCTTTAGGTAGTATCCAGTCTCCTCCCCAAGTCCATCCCTTAGAAGTAAATAAATTATAGAGAACATCTTCTTTAGAAATCTTATGTTCAAAATCAGAATTTCTATTAGAATATATATAACTAGCTTTAGGACTAATTGTTTTTCCTTTTACATAAGGGTTATATAATGGATTTATATCGATTGCAAGTCCAAGTGAATGTTTAGAAAGAGACTTACTACCAGTAATTTGTCTATAACAAAAGCAAGAAGTATTATTATCAGACATAGAAGCTTCATCGTTTGCTCCATATTCGTCTATAAGCTTAATTTTTTCTATAGGATACTGTATGTTATATAGTTCTTTAAAAATCTCTAAAATGTCATTGGAAACCTTAGAAGAGCATACCATTTCACCAGTATGACTTAAACCATCAAAGCCGATATAAGAAATTTTTAAATATGAAAGTGAAGAAATATCGACTTTGTCTTGACTACCTTCTGGAATTGAGTTGCCAATCATCTTTTCATAAATATTTTGAGGAATAGTTTCAGAAGAAAATATAGGTTCATATTTTTCTAAAACTTCATTATCAACAAAATTAATATCCATACAATCATCAACTCCATAAAAAATAATTCCTAAAAAAGTTAAAACGAAGATTAAAAATTTAAACATAATATTAAGTATATGCAAGAAAAAATACAAAATTAATAAAATTGACATTTTACAAAAAATATAGTATCATATATATGTAAATTTTGTAAAAGGAGTTCATATTTATGGAAAAAAGTTATAGTGAAAGTTATAAAAACGCAGGAGTAGATGTAACAGCTGGATATAGAGCAGTCGAACTTATGAAAAAACATGTACAAGGAACATATACACAAGGAGTATTATCGGATATAGGCGGATTTGGCGGACTTTTTGCACCAAACATAAATGGAATGAGGAAGCCAATTTTAGTTTCAGGAACAGATGGAGTAGGAACAAAACTAAAATTGGCTTTTTTACTTGAAAAACATGACACAGTAGGAATAGATTGTGTAGCAATGTGTGTAAATGATATAATATGTACAGGGGCGATGCCAATTTTTTTCCTAGACTATATGGCTCTTGGAAAAAATGTGCCAGAAGTTGTAGAAAAGATAGTAAAGGGAGTAGCTGATGGGTGTAAAATGGCAGGATGTGCATTAGTTGGTGGAGAGACAGCAGAAATGCCAGGATTTTATCCAGAAGACGAATATGATTTAGCAGGTTTTTGTGTTGGAATAGTAGATGAAGAAAAAATAATAAATAGTGAGAAAATAAATATAGGAGATAAAATAATAGGAATAAGTTCATCAGGAGTACATTCTAACGGCTTTTCATTAGTAAGAAAAGTGTTTGATGTAAATAAAGACAACTTGAATGAATATAGAGAAGAACTTGGAAAAACTTTAGGAGAAGCTTTACTTGAACCAACTAAAATTTATGTAAAACCAGTTTTAAAAGTGTTAGAAGAGATAGATGTAAAAGGAATATCACATGTGACAGGTGGCGGATTTTATGAAAATTTACCAAGAATGTTAAATGAAAATGTAGCAATAAATATAAAAAAAGATTCATATGAACTTCCAGCATTATTTAAGCTAATACAAGATAAAGGAAATATTCCTGAAAGAGATATGTATAATACATTCAATATGGGAATTGGAATGTGCATGATAGTATCACCAAACGATGTAAATCAAACACTAGAAATATTGCAGAAACAAGGAGAAACAGCTTTTGAAATTGGTGAAATAGTAAAAGGAAATAAAGAGATAAATATAATATAAAAGGAATGATATTTAATTATGGGATTTTTTGATAAATTAAAGAGTGGATTAAGTAAGACTAAGGCTTCTATAGATGGAAAAATAAATGATGTTTTTAGCACTTTTAGAAAAGTAGATGAAGAACTTTTAGAAGAACTTGAAGAAGCACTTATTATGTCTGATATTGGAGTTACAACTTCACTTGAAATTATTTCTAGATTACGTGATAGAATAAAAAAAGAAAATATTAAAGAAGCTGAGGAAGTTAAAAATGTATTAAGAGAAGAAATACAGAATATATTGGAAGTATGTGATAATAGTTTGAAGCTAGAAACAAAACCTTCTGTAGTATTAGTTATAGGAGTTAATGGAGTTCGGAAAGACTACTTCTATTGGAAAAATAGCCAATAGAATTCAAAAATCAGGTAAAAAAGTTATGGTTGTTGCAGGTGATACATTTAGAGCGGCAGCAGTTGAACAGCTTGAAGTATGGGCAAAACGTGCTGGATGTGATATAATGAAAAAAGAGGAAAATGCTGATCCAGCATCAGTTGTTTTTGAAGCAATAAGAAGAGCAAAAGAGACAGGTGTTGATGTTATATTATGTGATACAGCAGGTAGACTTCATAATAAAAAATATTTGATGGATGAGCTTGAAAAAATTCAAAGAGTGATTGAAAAGGAATTACCAAATGCAGATAAAGAATCTTTACTTGTTATTGATGCAACAACAGGTCAAAATGCAATTGAACAAGTAAAAGCATTTAATGAAGTTAGTAAAATAACAGGACTTGTTCTTACAAAACTTGACGGAACAGCAAAAGGTGGGGTAGTTATAGGAATTGTACATGAGAACAAGATACCAGTTAAATTTATAGGCGTAGGAGAAGGTGTAGATGATATGGAAATATTTTCTTCACATGAATTCGCAAATGCAGTTATTTAAAAAAGGAAGGAGAATTAGCATTGAAGAAAAGAACGATTTTTGTATTGATAGTTTTAGCAATATTTATTATAGGTGCTGTAATTTCATTTAGAGCTGATTATTTAGAAACACTTGAAATAGGAGAAGAATATACAGAAGTATTTTTACAAAATATTAAATATAAAATATATATTGCTGTTATTAACTTTATAGCTGTTTTTTGTATTGCATGTGTAACGAATTCACTTATAAAAAAGGGATTAAGACAGTTTTTTGAAGAAGAAAAAAAAGAAATGCCAAAACTCCCTAATAAATCATTAGCATTTGTGGTGGCTCTTGTTACAAGTATTGTTGTTTCAAATATGTTTTTGCAAAAAGTAATTATGTTTGTAAATGCAGGAGAATTTGGAATTCGGAGATCCAATGTTTAATATGGATGTAGGATTTTATATGTTTAAAGCACCGCTAATCGGACAGCTTCTATATTATGGAGCAACTTTAGTTATTATATTTACAATATATACAGTAATATACTATATAGTTACATTTAATATACACTTTGAAGGAATAGATGGAGGAACTCTTAGGAAGAATACTTTCATAAAACAATTGTTATTTAATGCATTATTAATTGTTATTTTCATAGCGGGAATCATATTTTTTAATATGCAAAATATGGTAATAAATGGATTTTTAAACTTAGATGATAAAATGGAAACAACACTTATAGGTGCAGGAGCAGTAGATGGTATAAAATTATGGGGATATAGAATATTTGCAGTAGTCATGGTGATTTCTGTATATATGGGTATTAAATTTTTTAAGAAAAACAATACAAAAAATGTATTAAAATCGCTTGCTGTTGTTCCAGTATACCTAATTGGACTATTTATAGTATTAGTGGGGTACAATATAATATTTATAAGTTCAAGCGAATTAGATAAGCAAAAGGAATATATTTCAAAAAATATAGAATTTACAAAAACAGCATATGATATCAAAATAGATGAAAAACAAGTGACTCATACTGGTACTATAACAGAAGAAGAGGCAGATAATAATGAAGAAATTATATCAAATATCCCAATAGTTACAGAAAATGTTGTTACAAATAACTTGTTGCAAACACAGACAAGTACAGGGTATTATACATATAACAAAGCAAGTCTTGCAATGTATGATGGAGAATTGGCATATATATCAGCAAGAGAGTTGGATAGCGGACATGTGACAGAGGAATATACACATGGATATGGGGCAGTAATTGCTGGTGCAACTGAAACTGATGTAACAGGCAATATAAAGTATATATCAAGAGAGTTTGAAAATGAAAAAGTGAAAGAGCCTAGAATTTATTATGGAGTAGAAAATAAAGGGGCTATAGCAGTTGCAAATCGAAAAAATGAGTTTGATTATCCAAAAGGAGGAGCTCAATTTGCAACATATACATATCAAGGAGAAGGTGGTCTTACACTAGGATTTCTTGACAAGTTTTGTGTATCAGTAAAAGAAGGAAATCTTGGACTACTATTTTCTGGAAAAGAAAGCAAAGTATTAGTGAATAGAAATGTTATAAAAAGAGCAAAGAAGATTATGCCAAATTTAATGTATGATGAAAAGCCATATATAGTAATTTCTGATGATGGTAAAATTTATTGGGTAATAGATGCATATACAACATCAAATGAATATCCATATTCTCAAAAAACAAGATTAGCATATGGGAATGAAACAAAAGAAATTAATTACATAAGAAATTCAATTAAAGTAGTAATAAATGCATTTGACGGAGAGACAAATTTTTATATAACAGATAAGACTGATCCAATTGCAATGGTATATAACAAAATGTATCAAGGTGTATTTAAAGATGGAAGCGAAATACCAGAAGATATTGCAAAACATTTTATATATCCAGAATTTTTATATGATATACAAGCAAAAGTTTTAAATCTATATCATGATGTATCTGCAGATGTTTTGTACAGAGCAAATGATGTATGGGAGATTGCTTCATATTCAAATTTAATTACAAGAACAGCAGGCTCTAAAATGAAACCATATTATACAATGGTAAAAACAGATGAAGGAAATAAACTTGGACTTGTAATAGCATATAACCAATATGGCAAAGAAAGCTTAAATGCATATGTAGTTGGTACTTTTGAAAATGGAAAAAATAAACTTAGTTTATTCAAATTTTCAGGAGATGTGGCAGTACTTCGGACCAATGCAATTAGATAATTTAATTGAGCAAGATAATACAATATCAAAAGAAATTCAAGGATTAAATGTGACAGGAGCAAAGATAACAAAGGAAATGATTATTGTACCAATTGAAAATACATTGCTTTATGTTGTACCAATTTATCAAACATCACTAAATGAGACGAATAGTGTGCCAGTGTTGAAAAAAGTAGTTGTGGCTTCTGGAAATAAAATTGCACTAGGAGATGATTTGACAAAGGCAATAAGAAATCTTCTTTCTCCAACAGGAAGTGTAAGTGTAGATGTAGAAGATAATAGCACAATAGAAGGATTACTAGAATCAATAATAAAGGCAAACAATAACTTAACAGAATCAAATGAAGCTAACAATTGGGAACAAATGGGAAGAGACATAAAGGCTCTGCAAGCACTGGTAAAACAACTAGAAGAAATAAAAAAAGAGGAAAATAACAATATAATAGACCAAAATAATATAATAGATACAAATAACACAGTGATAGATAATAACATAAATGTGTAAATAAAAAATAGCTTTAGACAAAAAATCTAAAGCTATTTTTATAAAGGCTATTCACAGGATGTAACAATATATAAGTAAAAATTTACAAATAAATTATAAAAAGTATTGACAAAGAAAATAAAATAAGATACAATACAAACAAAAGTTTTGAAATAAAAAAAGGATGTGCTATCTATGAAAGAAGAAAAGAACGAAATAATTTTATTTGAAAATCAAGGTGTAAAGTTAGAAGTAAATGTAAAGGATGAAACAGTGTGGCTTAATAGACAGCAATTAGCGGAATTATTCGACAGGGATGTTAAAACTATAGGGAAGCATATTAATAATGCCTTAGAAGAAGAATTAAAAGATATTTCAACTGTCGCAAAATTTGCGACAGTTCAAAAAGAAGGAGGAAGAGAGGTAACGAGGAATGTAGAATACTATAATTTAGATATGATACTAAGCATTGGTTATAGAGTAAAATCAAAAAATGGTATTATTTTTAGACAATGGGCAAATAAAATTTTAAAAAATTATTTACTACAAGGATATGCAATAAACCAAAGAAGATTAGAATATTTAGAAAAAACTGTGAAATTAATAGATATAGCAAATAGAATAGATGAAAGACTAGAAAAAAATGATGCAAAGGAGATTTTAAAAGTAATAGGAGAATACTCAAAAGCACTAGATTTGTTAGATGATTATGACCACAGGACATTAAAAAAGATTGAAGGAAATATAGACGAAAGAAGAATAAAATATAGTGATTGCTTAGAAATAATAAACAAGCTTAGATTTAATGAGGAAAGTACATTATTTGCAGTAGAAAGAGACAAAGGGTTAGAATCAATTATAAGAAATATTTACCAAAGTTTTGCAGGACAAGATATATATAAGAGTATTGAGGAAAAAGGAGCAAACTTTTTATATTTAATTGTCAAGAATCACATATTTGCAGATGGAAATAAAAGAATTGCAGCAACCTTATTTATTTACTTTTTAAATTTTTATGGGATTTTATACAAAAACGGAAATCAAACAATTGATAATAATACATTGACAGCATTAACCTTATTGATAGCAGAATCTAATCCAAAAGAAAAAGAAATAATTGTAGAGCTAGTAATGAACTTTTTAAGTGATTAAAATAAGTAAAAAAACGTTCATACGTCAAAAACGACTGCTTATCCTTACGAATTTAATAAAAATAAGATAATTACTTATAATGAAGAACTTTATATGATATATAAAAAAGAAGAGATGTTGTTTATGGAGGAAAGAATGAAGAAGATAGTTTTTTCAATTAGTGTGATAATGCTAATTATTGCAGGCGTTACATTAATGTTGCTATATTGGCACAAAGATGATAAAAATGCGGTAGTTAGTGAGAAAGATAAGGTGTATGTACTTAGTGTGAACGAACCAGAAAAGTATAATATTTATTTATATAAATTGGATAATATTGAGTTTGAATTAGAAGGGAAAAGTATAGACTTAAAGCAAGTATTGTTATCAAAAGAAGTAACAATGGAAGAAGTATTAAAACAAGCAGAGAAGGATGTAGAAATTGGTAAGATAAAGAAAGATTTTTTGAAAGATGGGGGAAGTAAACTCTTTGAGTATAACAATTATACTATTCAAAAATCTAATTCATATTGTGATACGGAATCTTATCCAAGCATTACAAGTATAAATAAAGATGTATATATTTATCCAAAAGATAAGTATGAGCTAGAAAATAGCGTTATCCAAGAAGAATATTATGTACATTTCTTAGATAAATGTGAGGTAGAATTATATCATAAACTAATGAATGAAAGCAAAAGAATAGAGGAAGTTATAAAAGAGGCGGAAAATAAGAAGAATAGCAAAATAGAAAAAGATGGAATTAGTACATATATTTATGATGAATACAAAATGATTATAGAAAAAGAACCGACTTCATCTATTAATAAAAAGAATATATGGATAGTACCAAATGGGATAGAACTAGTATATAATTAAAAGTTATTTCGCAAATACGAAATAACTTGACAAAATATAAATGATGAATTATAATTAATATAGGTGATGAAAATGTTAAAAAGAGAAAATTATTTATCAAGAATAAGAGGATTTTATAATTCAGATTTAATAAAAATACTTGTTGGAATAAGAAGATGTGGAAAATCTGTAATATTAAAACAAATAATAGAAGAGATAAAAGAAAAAGGAATTGAAGAAAATCATATTATATATATTAATTTTGAATTGATTGAATATGAAGAATTACAAGACTATAAGAAGTTAAATGAATATATTAAAAAAAGTATTAAAGATAGTAAGATTTATTATATATTTTTAGACGAAATCCAAAGAGTAGAAAAGTTTGAAATAGTAGTGAATTCACTAAGAGCTTCTCTAGATAATGTCAGTATATTTATAACAGGTTCAAATAGTAAACTATTATCAAATGAACTTTCAACAGTTTTATCAGGAAGATATGTTTTGTTTAATATATATCCTTTAAGTTATAAAGAATTTACAGAACTTACCAAAAAAGATCCTAAAAGAAATGAAACATTTTGGGATTTTGTGAGATGGGGAGGACTTCCTAACAGAGCACAGTTTAAAGATGAAAACAACATAAAAGAATATCTTCATAGTGTATTTGATTCAATTATATTAAGAGATGTAGTTGAAAGACTTGGGCTAAAAGACACGATATTGTTTAATTTATTATTGCAATATGTTGTTGATACAACAGGCAGAGAATTTTCAGCAGATAACATTATAAAATATTTAAAAAATGAAGGAAAATCAGTTTCAACCGAAACTTTATATATTTACTTAGATGCACTTTGTAAAGCATTAATAATAAAAAAGATTTATAGATATGATATACATGGAAAAGCAGTATTAAAAACTTTAAATAAATATTATATGACAGATTTAGGAATTGCCCAAATAAAAAATAATAATTTTGAAATAAATAAGTGTTTTGCAATTGAGAATATTGTCTATAATGAGCTATTAGAAAGAGGATATGAAGTTTACATTGGGAAAACTAAAAATGGAGAAATTGATTTTATTGCCAATAAGACGAATGAAAAAATATATGTTCAAGTAGCTTACTCATTGGAACAAGACAAAGTAAAAGAAAGAGAGTTTGGAGCGTTTGCTGGAATAGAAGATGATATGCCCAAATATATACTTTCATTAGATAAAGAAGATTTATCTAAAAACGGAATTATCCATAAAAATATAATTGACTGGCTAATAGAAAAATAATATCTTCACAAATTCTATTTATGTAAAAATGTTTTTTCTACATAGAGCTTGCTCGCGAAAGATTGGGCTACGCTTCTTAAAAGGGCGTGCTCAAAACCAGCATTTTCATCTACTTTATACTCTATTCCGTCAAAGGTATATGAAATTGCCTTTTCCATTGCATCGCAAAATTGGTCGTATGCTGAATTAAACTTTGCAGTTTTAATTGCAAGCATAATAAGTTCATTTATATCACTAATACTATAAATTTGTTTCAATATACAAATTACAATTAAAGTCGCAATATGTAGTCTGCTATATTTCTTTTTTCTAGGAGACTTAATCAACCCTTGTTTAACATAATTATTTATCATAGTCTTTGTAATTATCGTGTCTTCTTTATTTCCAATAAAATCTTTCAGATATTTTTCCAAAATATTTACAAGTTGATCTAAATATAAATCTAAATTAGGTAATTCATTCCATCTTGGTAAATGAAAATTTGTAGTATTCTGCTTAGCCATAAAACCCCTCCTATTACTAAAAATACATTATATCATATATTAACATAAAAATCAAATAGAAAAAAGTGCTTGCAAAATTCATATAAAATGATATAATTTAAAATGTAAAATCATAGGAAAAAATATGAACTTTGATATACAGGGTAGTTATAGAAAGGAACTTGAGGTAAAATAAAATGGGTAATATTGTAGTATTAGACGAATTAACAATAAATCAAATAGCAGCAGGAGAAGTTATAGAAAGACCATCTTCTGTCATAAAAGAAATGGTAGAAAATTCAATTGATGCAGGTGCAAAAAATATAAGTGTAGATATAAAAAATGGAGGTATATCATATATAAGAGTGTCAGATGATGGAAAGGGAATTCCAAAAGAAGATTTAGAACTATCTTTTGAAAGACACGCAACAAGTAAAATAAGAAAAGCAGAAGACTTAAATGAAGTAAAATCGATGGGTTTTAGAGGAGAAGCTCTTGCAAGTATTGCTTCTATTGCTAAAGTGGAGATGATTTCTAAAACTCAAGAAGCAGAAACAGGAAATAAAATAGTAATAGAAGGAGGGGATATAAAGGAAGTTACAGAAGTTCGGTGCACCAGTTGGAACAACTATAACAGTACAAGAACTATTTTTTAATACGCCAGTAAGATATAAGTTTTTGAAAAAAGATTATACAGAAGCGGGATATATAGAAGATGTTATAACAAGACTTGCTTTGGTGCATCCAGAAATAGCATTTAAGCTAACAAATGCAGGTAAGACAATAATTCGGAACATCTCGGAGATGGAAATATCAGAAATGTTATATACAGCATATATGGCAAAATGGTAGCACAAGCCTGTCTTAATGTAGATTATGAATATGAAGGAATAAAAGTAACTGGTGCAGTACGGAAAACCAGAAATTGCAAGGTCGAACAGAGGAAATCAACTTTTCTTTGTAAACAAAAGATATGTAAAAGATAGAATATTGACAAATTCAGCAGAAAAAGCCTATAAAGGTATGATACCAATAGGTAAATTTGGATTTTTGATATTAAATCTTGAAATGTCTCCAAGTTTAGTTGATGTAAATGTGCATCCAGCAAAATTAGAGGTTAGATTTCAAGAAGAACAAAAAGTCTTTAAAGCATTATATTACGCTATTCAAGATACATTGCTAAAAGCAGAGCTTATAGCAAATACAGAAGTGCAACTCACAGGAAAATTAGAAAAAAACGATTTAGAAGGAGAAAATATGGAAGAAGAACAAAAGTCAACAATTTCAGGATTGTTTAGAAAAATTGCAAAAAATTCAAATGAAGATTACGATGGAAACCTAATTGAAAGTATTTACAAAAGCAAAAATGGGGATATAGACCCAGAAGAAGAATTAGAAAAGGCAGATGAGCTTGGAAAAATAACAAATAATGAGGAAAAAGAAAAATCAAATAATACAGAATGGCAAAGCAGTACAAATAAAACAGATTATAGCCAGTGGCTTCCACCAAAAGAAAATAGTCAAAATCAAAACAGTAATGTACCTGCCCCAAATGATGAGGCAATTAAAAGCACTATAGATGAATTTGTTAAGATGGGAAAAAATTTAACAGCAGAGCAGATAAGAGAAAAAATAGCAAAAATTGCAGAAGAAAACGCAAAAAAAATAGAAAATACGCAAAATCAATCTAATATAGGGACAAACACAAATTTTGAAAATAGCTATACAAGAAATACAGAAGTAAACTTTGGAGAAAATGCTCTTACTAAAGCTGGAATATCAAGCTTAGTTACTACAGATTTCTCTGGAAATTATACTGAAAAAAAAGCAGAAACAAATAATAATGAAGAAAAAGAAGAAAAAGTGCAAAATGATGTAGCACAAGATACAACTCAGTTTAATACTCAAAATAGTTGGTCATCACTATATACATTAACATCAAATAATGCAAATAAAATTTCAGAAAGTGAAGAAAAATATGATACAAAAGTAGTAAACACAGATGAAATTGCAAAGCAAACAGGAAATGAAGAACAAAAACCAGGAGATATACTTTTAAGTATACTCAGAGACAGAGAAAAGCCAATTCCAAGTGTACCAGCTGGTGAATTCGATGACATGTATGCTCAAATTTTTGGAAAAGAAAAAGAAAAAACTAAAGAAAAGGAACAAGATGAAGAAGAAAAAACTAATGCAAATGATATAGTGAACAGCAATATGAGTATATTTGAAGATTCAGAAGAGTTTAAGGATGAGGTTATACCACATAAACTAGTAGGAATAGCTTTTAATACTTATATTATTTTAGAAATAAAAGATGAATTATACATTTTAGATCAGCATGCAGCACATGAAAGAATAATGTATGAAAAAGTAAAGGCAAATTATTATTCAGAAGAGGACAAAGATTCTCAATTAATGTTACTTCCAGATGTAATTACATTAACACATAAAGAAATGGATATTGCAAGAGAAAATATGGACAAGTTTGAAAAAGCAGGTTTTGTACTTGAAGAGTTTGGAGAAAATACAATAAAACTAACAGGTGTACCAAATATATGCTTAGATTTAGATACAAAAGAATTATTCTTAGAAACTCTTGATGAAATAAACACAGTTGCAAGAACAGCAAAACAAGAAATAGAAGAGAAATTTATAGCAACGATAGCTTGTAAGGCAGCAGTAAAAGCAAATATGGCACTTACAGTAGAAGAAGTTGAAAGTTTATTGGAAAATTTATTAAAACTTCCAAATCCATTTACATGTCCACATGGAAGACCTACTGCAATTAAACTTAGCAAAATGGATATAGAGAGAAAATTTGCAAGGAGGAAATAAAATGACTGTATTAAAGATTATTGCATTTATAGTATTTGCAATATCATGTGTAGTAATATACAAAAATACAAATTCTTATGAACCATACAAAAGAGCAATATATATAGTGGTGGGAACTATAGTTATGTATATAGTTACATCAATTGTCTGCGGGATTGCAGTAGGCGGAATTGTAGTTAAAAGTGAAAAAGCACTTGAAGATACAATGTTGATTATGAAATTGATTTATACACCAATTAACGCAATGATAGTTCTTGGAACACTTGGAAATATATTGCGGAAAATTAAAAGATAGTGCTATTGAAACAGATAAGGCAGGAAAACGCATTATGTTTATGATTGTATTATTCATAATTGTATTAGTAATTGAATCAAGTTATATAGGTGGATTTGTAAATGACCTATTGGCATAAAAAGGAGCTAAATAAAAAATGCAAAAACCTAAAGTTATTGTGATTGCAGGTCCAACAGCAGTACGGCAAAACACAAATATCAATTGAGTTAGCTAAAAAAATAGATGGAGAAATAGTATCTGCTGACTCAATGCAAATATATAAAGAATTAAACATAGGAAGTGCAAAGCCAAGCATAGAAGAAATGCAAGGCATTGCACATCATATGTTAGATTTTGTAAGCCCAAATGAGAGATATAGTGTTGCAGAATATAAAAAAAATGCAGAGAAATGTATAGAAGATATTATTTCTAGAGGAAAAACACCTATAGTGGTTGGAGGAACTGGTTTATATATAAATTCTTTAATTTATGGAATAGACTATCCAGATACAAAAATTGATGAAAAATATAGGATGGAATTAGAACAAAGAGCAGATAAATATGGATTAGAAGTACTTTATAAAGAGGCGTGTAAAATAGATAAAGAAGCAATGCAAAAAATTTCTCGGAAATGATAAAAAAAGAATAATAAGAGTTTTAGAAATTTATAAAGAAACAGGAAAAACGAAAACTGAAATGGATAGGCTTTCAAGAAAAAATGAAGTAAAATTTGATTATAAACTCTTTGTTATAAATATGGCAAGAGAAAAATTATATGAGAGAATAAATAAAAGAGTTGATATAATGCTAAAGCAAGGGTTGATAGATGAGGTAAAAGGGATTATAGAAAAGTATGATAATTGCAAAACATCTATGCAAGCTTTGGGGTATAAGGAGACAAAGGAATACTTAGACCGGTCAGATTGAAAAAGAAGAGATGATAGAGAAAATAAAAAAGGAGAGCAGAAGATATGCAAAAAGACAACTGACTTGGTTTAGAAAAAACAAAGAAGCCTTTTGGATAGAAAATACTGGAAATATTAATAATATCTTGCAAGAGATTCTAGAAAAAGGAGCTTAGAAAGGACAAAGGATGAGCGAAAATATGAAAAGAAATCAATTAAATAAAAGAATACCTTTAATATTATCGCTTGTTCTCACAAGTGTGATTATAGGAAGTTTTTTATTTAGTTTAGTAAAGCTCATATTGGAACCATCAAAAAGCTTTGTTATAGAAAATCGGCAGGATATATGAAGAAGAAACCACATTTGGTTATATAATAAGAGAAGAAAAAGTGTTATATGGAGAAAATTATAAAAATGGAGTAATTGAAATAAAACCAGAAGGGGAAAAAGTTTCAAAAGGAGAGAATGTATTTAGGTATTACAATAATAATGAGCAGAGTTTAAAGGAACAAATTGAAAAATTAGACTTAGAGATAGGAGAGGCTTTAGGAGGTCAAACAGACATATATTCGGCTGATATACAAGTTTTGGATAAACAAATTGACTTAGATTTATCAAGAATGCTTTCAACGAATAATTTAAGTGATATAGAAGAGTACAAAACGAATATTTCAGATGCGTTAATAAAAAAAGCAAAAATTGCTGGAGAGCTTAGTCCTAGAGGATCATACATAAATGGTTTGATTGAAAGAAGAAGGAAATTAGAAGAAGATTTAAATAATGGGCAAGAATATGTTAAAGCTGATATGGGAGGTATTGTTTCATATAGAGTTGACGGACTAGAAGAAGAACTCAAAAAAGATAATATCATGAGCTTAAATAAAAAGATTCTAGACGATTACAATTTAAAAACAGGGCAAATGATACCTACAAGTAAAGAGGCTGGTAAAATAGTAAATAATTATGAATGTTATATTGTTGCATTTTTAGATTCTGAAGAAGCACATAATGGTACAGTTCGGTAGTGCAATTACTCTTAGATTGTC
This sequence comes from Clostridia bacterium, assembly GCA_022793905.1. Lineage (GTDB taxonomy): Bacteria > Bacillota > Clostridia > TANB77 > CAG-508 > JAAWPK01. The sequence goes on along the minus strand of JAAWDU010000067.1, from coordinate 6,192 downwards.
AGATGGACGAGAAATAGATGCAGATATAGAAGCAATAGTTCAACAAGAAAATGAAGAAGTTATGATTGTTTTTAGAACAAATAAAGCTGTAGAAGATTTAATTGCATATAGAAAAATTTCAATTGATGTAATTTGGTGGGGATATTCAGGTTTAAAAGTTCCAAATTCGGCAATACTAGAAGAAGGTGGACTTAGCTATGTTATTAGAAAAAGATCGGGATATAATGACAAAATTCTAGTAGAAATAAAAAAACAAAACAAAAATTACGCAATCATAGACAATTATTCGACAGAAGATTTAGTCGAACTAGGGTATGATGCTGATGATTTAAAAGCAAGAAAAACTATCAGTTTGTATGATGAAATTATCGCAAATCCAAAATAAATAATATTACAAAACTATTACAAAAAAATTAAAAAAATATTACAATTGTGAAAAACTATTGACAAAATGCTTTAAAAGTAAGATACTAGATGTAGAAAAAATACAAAGGAAAAGTTTGGAGGTTTAAGGTAATGGCAGGAGTAATGAACAAAATTTGGAATTTCATTGGAGTTGAGCAAGAAGAAGACGATGAAGAAGAATTAGAAAATGAAGAATATGAACAAGATTATGATATAGAAGATGATGAAGAAGAGGAAAGAAGATTATTTGGTAGAAACAAAAGTAAAATCGTGAATATGCCACAAGGTAATTCTGTAAAAATGGTAATTTCACAACCAACTACTTTTGACCAATCAGAAGAGATTTGTCAATATTTAAAAGAAAGAAAAGCATGTATTGTTAATCTTGAATATGTAAATAAAGATGTAGCAAGGAGAGTTGTTGATTTTATAAGTGGTGGTGTTTATGCATTAAATGGTCATATTCAAAAAATATCTAATTCAATTTTTTTGATTGCACCAGCAAATTATGATATAGCTAATGAAATGGGAAGAGATGAAGTAAAATCAAAGCTTTCAGTATCATGGCTAAAATAATTGTAACTATCTAAGGAAGGAGAAAAGTAATGTTAACACCATTAGATATTGAGAATAAAAAGTTTTCTAAAAGAGCTCTTAATGGATATAGTACAGAAGAAGTAGATGATTTTTTAGATGAATTAACCTTAGACTACGAGAAAATATATAAAGAAGTACAAGAGTCAAGAAAGACTATAGAACGTCTTAATGAAGATATAACTAAATATAGACAAATGGAATCAACGCTTCAAAGTACTTTACTTATGGCGCAATCAGCAGCAGAAGAAATAAAAAATGGAGCAAGAGAACAAGCTGATTCAATATTAAGTCAAGCTCAAGCGTCTGCTCAAAGTGAAATTTCTAAAATTGATGGAGAAGTAGAGAGAAAGAGAATGGAACTTGCAGATATGCAAAAGCAACTTGATACTTTTAAGGCAAATATGGAAGGACTTTTGATTTCACATTTAGAGCTTTTGAAAAATCCATTAAAAAATATGAATTAAAGAATTCCCCAGTATTCTAAACTGGGGTTATTTTTTTGCAAGATTTTAAAGTGGCAAAACTCTTGAAAATACTGAAATGTTAATCTTGGTTGCTAAAGTTCCAACTAAAATTGATGGAATGCAACTTAAAAATAGGATATAATTTTATATATAATATATAAAAGGAGGAAAGAAAAGTGGATTTAGGAGAAAAATTATTTGAATTAAGAAAAGCAAAAAACTTAACACAAGATGATGTAGCAGAAAAATTAAATGTAACAAGGCAAACAGTTTCGAAATGGGAAACTAATCAAAGTACACCTGATTTTGATAAAATAGTTCCATTATGTAAATTATATGAAATTACACCAAATGAATTATTATTTGCAGAGAATCAAGATAATGAGGATAATGAAGATAAAAAACATCTTTTCACAAGAGGAAAAGATGAAAATGAAAATTATGAAAATATGACTTTAGGCCAAATCAAAAGAAAGTCTGCAAAAGTAGTAAGTACATCTGTATTTATATATATTGTTGCAATTGCTTTTGTAACGATTGCGATTCCTGTGCAAAAAATGAATCCAATAGTTGCTTCATCTATATTTTTAGTATTAATAGGATGGTCAACAGCAAGGATAATAAAACACTACATGTCAATTCCAAAAATTGATAAGACAGAAGAAGAGAAAAAACAAGATAAAATGGTAAAAATGATAACAGAAATTATCACATGTATTTGTGTATCAATATATTTTATTATAAGTTTTATAACTATGGCTTGGCATATAACTTGGGTTATATTTATAATTATGGAATGTATCAATCAAATTGTTAAGCTAATATTTATGTTAAAGGAGAATGAAGAAAATGAAGAATAATGGATTAATCGTTACCTTGATAATTATACTTGCTATTATTGTATTTGTATTAGTTGTGTTTTTAGTTTTTTGCCTGAGAGGAGGAATGAGCTTATCAAGTTTTGATTCATATAATGATAGTGTAATTTTAGAAAGAACATTTGATATGGAAGAAGTACAGTATATAGAAATAAATCAAGAAGCAGGGGATATTACTTTTAGAGAAACTAATAATGATTATATACAAGTTGTTTTATATGGAAAGGATGATAGTAATGCGAGTGTGAATATATCTGACAATAAGTTAAATGTTAATTATACTATACAGAAAAACTTTATGTTTTTTAGTTTTGGTATTAATAAAAAGGATATAGTAGTATACATACCTAACAATTATTCTGGTACTATAAATATAAAAAACAAATATGGAAAATGTGAGATAATAGATTTAGAGAATGCAATAGTTAATATAGAAGCTGATTGCCGGAAATGTAAAGCTTGGAAAAATTAAGGATGTTAAAATAGAGTGTGACTATGGTAATGTTGAGATTAAGGAAGTTCTAAATAAATGTGATATATCAGCAGATTGTGGAAATGTTCAAATTGATAGAATTTCGATTAAAGAGAATTCTAATATAAAGGCAGATTTAGGAAATATTGAAATAAATGATGTTAATGACATTTATATTGAGGCTAATGTAGATTTAGGTAAGAAGAATGTTGCTAAAAGTAATAGAAATTCAGATGTTGTATTAAAATTATTTTGCAATTGTGGTAATATAAATGTTTTATTTAAGAGCTAAGCAAGTAATATAAAATATTGCTTAGTATAAAACTTACAGAAAATGGTAAAACTATAAGCATGACGAAGGGAGGTCTTGAAGTTATGAAAATAGTTTTACTGTTTTTTTGTATTATTGTAATTCTTTTTGTAATGATTTTATTTTCAAAGATTAAATTAGATATTAAAAAATGTAAAATTACAAATATAGTTAAAGGAATAAAACAAAAAACAGTGGAAAAAGAGTTTGAAATATATTTAGGATTTTATCTTTTAGGAGTTATTAGGATTTTTAGAATTAAAATAAATAAAAAACTATTCGAAAAATTGAAAATAAAAGAAGAGCTTAAGTCTGTGAAAAAAGATGTAAAAATTGTGCAAAAGGTTCATCTTATTGAAATAATAAAAAGTCTTAAAATAGAATTGGAAAAATTAAAAATGTATTTAGCTCTGGGAACAGAAGATGTTATGCTAACAGTTAGTTTAATTACAACAATTTCAAGCCTTATTCGGAATAGTATTTAGAAATGCTAAACCAGAAAATACAGAATATAGAGTAATACCGTTGTATAATTTTGGAAATTCTATAAAATTTAACCTAAATTGTATAATAAGTGTAAAAATGGTACATATTATTCATATAATATATATTTTGTTAAAAAAGAGGAGGAGAAAAGATGAAGGAACATCCAATAGAAGGTCTTATGATTACAGCTATGAACAGTATTCAAGATATGGTTGATGTAAATACAATTATAGGAGAACCTATAGAAACAAGTAATAATGTTGTAATTATTCCAATTTCAAAAGTATCATTTGGATTTGCAGCAGGAGGTAGTGAATTTAAAGGAGAAACAGTAAATGAATATTCACGAAAAGAAGAAGAAGAACAAGTACAATATCGTTTACCATTTGGTGGAGGAAGTGGAGCAGGAGTGAACATAAATCCAATAGCATTTTTAGTAGTTCAATCAGGAAATGTTAAACTCTTACCAGTAAACCATTCATCAGCAGTAGATAAATTACTTGATTATATGCCAGATGCAATAGAAAAAATAAATTCATTAATAAGTAAACAAATACAATCAAAGTCAGATGAAAAAGCAAAAAAACATGCTATAAAAGAACAAGTAAAGGAACAAGTTAAAGAAATAATAAAAGAGCCAGAGAAACCATCTAAAGCGGAAAAAGCTACAACTGTTAGTAGGGCAAGCAAGCCAAGAAGAGGAAGAAGCAAGAGTGTAGATACATTTGAATATGAATATAATGATACACCAGATACAGAAAATATACTTATAAATATTGATGATACAGATGATTTTGATGATTAAATGTAATAACATACAGAAAGTTAGAATATATATAACTAAGGACAAACTATAATTTTTGGAGGGAAACATGGTTATAGATGTTGGATATCTGAAAAGGGTAACAAAGAGACTATTAACACTAATACTTAGCTTAATACGGAATATATCTTGCATTCAAAATGGCAGTATTTTACATGCCATTTTTGATTGCATTTATCATATCACTTATGGTAGAACCAGCGATAAAGTTATTTTCAAAAAAAACGAAAATACAAAGAAAGCCAAGTGCAATAATTGTACTTGCATTAGTATTTGCTGTGATTGTAGGACTTTTAGTATGGGGGATAACTGTGCTTATTGATGAAGGTGCAAATTTACTCAAAATGATAAATGATTCAGTGCGGAGAAGGTTATCGGTTTTATTATGGGAATTGTTGATAAAGTAAATTTTGAAGAACTACAAGTTTCAGAAGAAGTTGTAAATATGCTAAAAAACTCAATGACAAGTTTTTTAGATAAGGTTTCTATTTGGGTAACAAATTTTTTGACATCTATGCTTACAATGATTTCTTCAGTTGCAACAGTGGGTGTATATACAGTTGTTACAATACTTGCAACTTATTTTATATGTGCAGATAGAATATATATTTTAGATCAAATTGAACATCATTTTCCAAAAGAATGGGTAAAAAAGTTTAGTAAAAATGTAAAAAAAATTACGAAAATGTTAGGAGGATATTTAAAAGCACAAGGAATTTTAATTGGTATCAATTTTGTTCTTGTTTTAATACGGATTAATTGCGTTTGAAATCTTTGGCTTAAATGTAGGATATCCATTAATAATGGCACTTTTAATTGCTTTTTCTGATGCACTTCCAATATTACGGTTCTGGTACAGTTATGCTTCCATGGGCAGTAATTTGTGGAACACAAGGTAATATAAATCTTGCAATTGCATTAGTTATTTTATTTGGATTTATTTCAATAGTAAGACAAGTACTTGAACCAAAGGTGGTAAGCCATGAAATCGGAATTCATCCAATTATCACACTAATTGCTATGTATACTGGGTACAAGGCAATTGGAGTGTTTGGAATGCTAATTCGGACCAATTGTAGTTATTATTTTAAAAGCTATTTTTGAAACTTTAATTGATAAGGGAATAGTTAAAACGATATTTGATAAAAGATAGATAACTCTTGCAAGGTTTGGACTTGCAAGAGCTTTTATATTCTAGAAAATTATGAGTATATTGTGTAATTGGTATAGAATATAAATATGGTAAATGTCATAATTTCTTATTTAATTTTTTTAGGATAAGGAGATTGAGTATCTGTTAGACCTAAGATATAGTCAGTGCTAGTTTTATAGAATTCTGCTAGGGTTATTAGGTTATCAAGTGGTAAGTCTCTTTTCCCAGTTTCATATCTTGCATATTGTGGTTGCTTCATTTTTAACATATCTGCTATGTTACTTTGTTTTAAATCATGGTCTTCTCTTAATTCTTTTAATCTTTTTATATACATCTTTTACATTCCTTTTTATTTTGATTAAAAATTTTTGGTTTCTTATTGACATTATAACCGTTTAGTTATATACTCATAATATACAATAACCATTCGGTTATAAAAATACCTTTTATGGGAGGGAATAAGAATAGTTTGGTTTGGTTTGGTTTTTTTCTGTTTTTATTCCTTGCCATAAGGGAATAAATATATTATTTCCAATAATAAAAATTTTAATGAAAGGAAAACCAAAGCAAATGAAATACAAAAGGATAAACCAAAGCAAGAGCG
>JAAWDU010000066.1 GCA_022793905.1 Clostridia bacterium | reverse complement strand
ACTACGATAACTGAACGTCCAGAATAGTCAACTCTCTTTCCTAGTAAGTTTTGTCAAAATCTACCTTGTTTTCCTTTTAGTAAGTCTGAAAGCGATTTTAATGCTCTATTCCCAGCACCTGTTACTGGTCTGCCACGTCTACCATTATCAATTAAGGCATCTACTGATTCCTGTAGCATTCTTTTTTCATTTCTTACAATGATTTCTGGTGCTCCAAGTTCTAGTAATCTTCTTAATCTGTTATTTCTGTTTATTACTCTTCTATATAAGTCGTTTAAGTCTGATGTTGCAAATCTTCCACCATCTAATTGTACCATTGGTCTTAGGTCTGGTGGTGTTACTGGTACAACGTTCATAATTGTCCATTCTGGTCTATTTCCAGATAATCTAAATGATTCAACTGTATCAAGTCTTTTTGCAAGTTTTAATTTCTTTTGTTCACTTGATTTATCCATTTCTTTTCTTATTTTTTCTGCTAGTTTATCTAAATCTATTTCCTCTAGCAATTTTCTTATGGCTGATGCTCCCATTTCTGCTTTAAATGTTCCTCTGCCATATTTTTCTACTGCTTCTCCATATTCTTTTTCAGTCAATACCTGACCTTTTATTAGTCCAGATGTTCCTTTATCTGTTACAATATATGAAGCAAAGTATATTACTTTTTCTATACTTCTTGGTGATATATCAAGTAATAATGCTATTCTACTTGGTATTCCTTTGAAATACCAAATATGTGCTACTGGTGCTGCAAGTTCTATATGCCCCATTCTCTCTCTTCTTACTTTTGATTTTGTTACTTCAACTCCGGCATCTATCGCAAACTATTCCTTTATATCTAACTCTTTTATATTTACCACAGTGGCATTCCCAGTCTTTAACTGGTCCAAATATTCTTTCACAGAACAAACCATCTTTTTCTGGTTTTAAAGTTCTATAATTTATTGTTTCAGGCTTTTTTACTTCACCCTTTGACCATTCTCTGACTTTCTCATCAGATGCAAGTCCTATCTTTAATTTATCAAATAATTCTAATTCGTCCACTTGTAATTTTGCCCCCTTAATATATAATCTAACTTTTTGATTCTTATATTCTAGATTAAATCTTCGTCATTTTCTATATTGTCTTCTGCTAGGTCGTTTTCAAATAAGCTTGCATCTAGTATGTCGTCTTCTGTCAATTCTCCATATAGTTCATCATCTTCTACTTCTTCTTCAATATCTTCTTCTTCAAAACTTTGTGTTAATTCTTCTTCTATCGCTTTTAGTTTTTCTTTGTCACTCTCTTTTTCTAGATTAAAATCAATTCCTTCTTCGATGTTTTCTTTTAACTCTAGCTCTTTTCCTTCCTGTGAATATAGTCTTACATCTAGTCCTAAGCTTTGAAGTTCTTTTATAAGTACTTTAAATCCTGCTGGTACTCCTGGTTCTGGAATATTTTCGCCTTTTACTATTGCCTCATATGTCTTTATTCTTCCTACGACATCATCTGACTTAACTGTAAGCATTTCTTGAAGTGTGTGTGAAGCACCATATGCTTCTAGTGCCCAAACTTCCATTTCTCCAAATCTTTGTCCACCAAATTGCGCTTTACCTCCTAAAGGTTGCTGTGTTACTAATGAGTAAGGTCCTGTTGAACGAGCATGTATCTTGTCATCTACTAAATGGTGAAGTTTTAACATATACATTACACCAACTGTAATTGGTTTATCAAATGGGTCTCCTGTTCTTCCATCATAAAGAATTGTTTTCCCATTTGGTGAAGCTCCTGATTTTTCTAATAGTTCAACTATTTCTTCCTCTGTTGCACCGTCAAATACTGGTGTTGCGACTTTGAAACCTAGTGCTCTTGCTGCTCCTCCTAAGTGAACTTCTAAAACTTGACCTAAATTCATACGTGATGGAACACCTAGTGGGTTTAATACTACGTCTACTGGAGTTCCATCTGGCATAAATGGCATATCTTCAACTGGTAATATTCTTGATACTACACCCTTGTTTCCATGGCGTCCAGCCATTTTATCTCCAACTGAGATTTTCCTTTTTTGTGCTATATAACATCTAATCACTTGGTTTACACCTGGACCTAATTCATCTGAATTATCTCTTGTAAACACTTTTACATCAACAATTGTTCCAGATTCTCCATGTGGTACACGAAGTGATGTATCTCTTACTTCTCTAGCTTTCTCTCCAAAGATTGCACGAAGTAGTCTTTCTTCTGCTGTTAGTTCTGTTTCTCCTTTTGGTGTAACCTTTCCGAACTAAGATATCTCCTGGTCTTACTTCTGCACCAATTCTTATTACTCCGTTTTCATCTAAGTCTTTTAATCCATCTTCACCAACATTTGGTATATCTCTTGTTATTTCTTCTGGACCTAATTTTGTATCACGGCAATCACATTCATATTCTTCGATATGGATTGATGTATATACATCTTCTTTTACTAGTCTTTCACTTAATAATATAGCGTCCTCATAGTTGTAACCTTCCCATGTCGTAAATGCGATTATTACATTTTTACCAAGTGCCATTTCTCCCTTATCTGTAGAAGGTCCATCTGCTATAACGTCTCCCTCTTTAACTTTTTCACCTTTTACTACAATTGGTTTTTGATTTATACATGTTCCACCATTTGTTCTTTTAAATTTACGTAATTTGTAGTTTTCTATTTTTCCATTTTCTGCTTCTAGAACAATTTCATCACCTGTTACTTTTTTGACAACTCCATTTGATTTTGCAAGTATCATTATTCCTGAGTCTTTTGCTGCTTTATATTCGATTCCTGTTCCAACTATTGGTGAATCTGTTATCATAAGTGGAACTGCTTGACGTTGCATGTTTGCACCCATAAGTGCACGGTTTGCATCATCATGCTCTAAAAATGGTATCATAGCTGCACCTACTGATACTAATTGCTTTGGAGATACATCCATATAGTCAACTTTATCACTTGATACTTCTGTTACTTCGTCTAGATATCTAACTTTTATTTTCTGATTTATGAATGTTCCATCTTTTCCTACTGGCTCATTTGCTTGTGCAATTATGTGTCCATCTTCGTCATATGCTGCCATATATACTATTTCATCTGTAACTTTATGTGTTTCTGGATCTATTTTTCTATATGGTGTTTCAATAAATCCGTATTCATTTATTATTGCAAATGAAGAAAGTGCTGAAATTAATCCTATATTTGGTCCTTCTGGTGATTCTATTGGGCATAGTCTTCCGATAGTGAGTATAATGAACGTCTCTTACTTCGAATCCTGCTCTTTCTCTTGAAAGTCCTCCTGGTCCTAATGCTGAAATTCTTCTTTTATGTGTCAATTCTGATAATGGATTTGTTTGATCCATGAATTGTGAAAGTTGTGAACTTCCAAAAAATTCTCTAATTGATGATGTTATAGGTTTTGTATTGATAAGTGTTTGTGGTGTTACTACATCTAAGTCTTGTATTGTCATTCTTTCTCTTACAACTCTTTCAAGTCTTGTTAAACCTATTCTGAATTGATTTTGTAGTAATTCTCCTACACTTCTTATACGTCTATTTCCTAAATGATCTATGTCATCTGTTGTTCCTAGTTTATGTGCTAAATTTAATAGATAGCTTACAGAAGCAATTATATCTTCTGTTGTAATATGTTTTGGTATAAGTTCGTTAATAGCTTCTTCTATTGCTTTTTTTAAATCTTTTTTATCTGTATTGTCTAGTATATTTTTTAGTACACCATAGTTTACTTCTTCTTTAATGTTTAAATCACTTAAGTCTATATCAACAACATTATGTATGTCTACTGTTCCATTTCCAATTACTCTTACTTTTTTATCTTCTACTTTTATGTTTACAATATTTATTCCACTATCTTGAATTTGACGTGCTATTTCTCTTGATATTACAGTATCTTTTGATACTAGTAGCTCTCCTGTTTCTCCATCAATTATATCATCATATGCTACTTGGTTTGTTATTCTTGAAGCTAAACCTAATTTTTTATTGAATTTATATCTTCCGAACTTTTGCTAGGTCATATCTTCTTTCGTCAAAGAATAAACCATTGAATAAGTTCCTTGCAGCATCTACTGATGGAAGCTCTCCTGGTCTTAATTTTTTATGTATCTCTATTAATGCTTCGTCTTGTGTTTTTATTGTATCTTTTTGCAAAGTTGCCATTAATTTTTCGTCTTCACCAAACATTTCTATCATTTGCTCATCTGTTAATAAACCTACTGCTCTTAAAAGTGCTGTTACTGGTATTCTTCTTGTTCTATCAACTCTTGCATAAAATATGTCATTTGAGTCAGTTTCATATTCTATCCATGCCCCTCTTATTGGCATTACTGTTGATGTATATACTTTTTTTCCTGTTTTATCAAAGTCTTCTGTATAATAACATCCTGGTGAACGTACTAATTGGCTTACAATAACTCTCTCTGCTCCATTTATTACAAATGTTCCACTGTCTGTCATTATAGGAAAATCACCTAAATATATTTCTTGCTCTTTTATTTCTCCTGTTTCTCTATTAATTAATCTGACTTTTACATGTAATCTTGATGAATATGTTGCATCTCTTTCTTTTGTTTCTTCTAATGAATATTTAGTTTTGTCTTCCATATAATAGTCAAAAAATTCTAAAACTAAATTTCCGAGAATAATCTACTATTGGTGATACATCTTTTAATACTTCTCCTAATCCTTCTTTTAAAAACCATTCATAAGAGTCTTTTTGCACTTTAATGAAGTTTGGCATTTCAATGCTATCGCCAATTTTTGCAAACGTTTTACGTATGCATTTTTCATGTTTTACATCTTTCATGGATTTGTTTTCACTCCTTAAATAAAATTGTTTTATTTTTTCGAAGCTTTTATAGATAAAATAACTCTTTTAGAAAAAGTCCTTCTTGAGATATACATTTTATTTAAGCTTTTAAACTTATCGCTTCAAAATAAGTTTTAATCTTAATATAATAGTGGTATATCCAATTCCTCTTCTTCTTAGAATTTAATAATTACCGATTATAATACAGAAAAGTATTATACCATATGAATTAATGCTTGTCAAGCTCTACGGAAGAAATATTTTTGACATTTTTGCATGTTTTTTGTTCTTTTTTGTAAAAATATGCTGTATTCCCTGTTTCCGCAAAAAAAACTCCCCCTAAAGTATACGCCTCTTTTACTAGCCTCTACTTTAAGGGGAAGAGTTCAAAATAGGAATTCTCTTTTTCTTACTGTTAGTGAGTTTGTTGTTATTGGTACTGCATTTGTCTTCTGCTGTTGTGTCTACTAGGCTATGGTTTCCGCACTAGTCCACATATCATCACTGCTGCTAGTATCGTCCTAATATTCCGTTATGACTATTTTTAAAATTTTAGCCAACATTTTGTAGTTTATTATTTTTATTTCCCATATTTAAAATATTGAATTTATAATATATCGTTATTTCTTTATTCTCTGATATTTCTATCTTATCTACTAAAGATACAAGCATTGTTCTTGTTATTTCTTTCATATT
>JAAWDU010000005.1 GCA_022793905.1 Clostridia bacterium | reverse complement strand
TATTATTGGTGGTTTGCCTTCTTCTTCTTTTCCTAGGTAGTCTACTCTTACTTTTCCTCTTACCCAGTCATAGTATACTTGGTATACATATCCTTCGTTTACTCTTACGTATATGTATCCACTTGTGGCATTTTCTTCTAGTTCTTCTGGGATTGCTACGTCTACCCATGTTTCTTCTTCTAAGCTATCTGCTATGTCTTGCAGTGTTGGTATTTCTCCTTTTGCTGAATGCCCTATTATTGCTTTGTGTACTACTTCTTCTATTTGTTCTTTGTATGATACTATTTTCCAGTCGTTTGCTACTTCTGCTGTTGTGTCTACTAGGCTATGATTTCCGCACTAGTCCTCTTATTGTCACTGCTCCTAGTATTACGATGATTACTATCATGATTATTAAAGCGATTAAGGTTATTCCTCTTTCGCTCTTGCTTTGGTTTTCTTTTTTGGTTTTCATTTGGTTTGGTTTTCCTTTCTTTTTTTCATTTATTTTTTATTTTTAACATTAATATCTTTGGTTTGGTAATAATATTTTTATCTCCCTATGGCAAGGAATAAAAATAGAAAAAACCAAACAAGACAAACTATTTTTATTCCCTCCCATAAAAAAACAATTTTGTCACATTATATCACACCATTTTTTATGGTATCAATATATATGATATTATTTTAATTAACTTCTATAAATAAAGCACTATTTGCAATATAATATAAATAGAAAAAAGAAAGGAGCAAAAAAACAATGGAAAAATTCGACCCACAAAAATATGCAGACACAGAAATAGAAAGACTGTCACTAAGAATATCACATAAACAAAAAGAAGAATTAGCAAAAATTGCTCAAACCGAAGATATAAGCATCAATACTCTAATAATAAGATGTATTGATTTCGCTTTAAAAAATAAATAAAAAGCGGAACCAATATTTTCTAAGCTCATCCTTCGCTAAGAAAATCTAAGTTTCGCATAATTATCTTCTACGTCAATTACACGCTACGCGCATACTTTCCTAGAATATAAAAAAACACGCCCCAGTGTCAAAAAAACACTGGGGCGTCAGCAAATTTCTTATGATATTAATCAAGAAACGAATGTCCTTCAGTTTCCAACTGGGGATTATCTCTTTTAAACTGTTTCCAGTTGTATTCAGCTTGTTCTTTCAGTGCAACCACACTGTGAATTGCCCTTGTAAGAGAATACTTACCTGCAAACAACTGGCAAAGCACATCCACATAACTTTCCCTAAACATTATAGCTTTCTTCTCCACTCCAAGCTTAGACAACTCGCAAAAGAGCGAATTCGCATGAGAAACCATATTGTGCAGGATGTCAAACCGTGGTACATCATGATCCTGTAGCTCATTTAGCCCCTCACTCAGGACTTCATAAACTAGCTTATATGACTTCTCCCGTTCGAGTTCAATCGGACAAATGTACATACTCATACCATCCTTCCTAAAACATCATATTATTTACTGGAATAAAGTACTTACGCTTATTTGATTATATAATAAAAGACCTATAAAAGCAAGCTCTAATTTAAAACTTTGCTCTAATTATTTCATCATTTGCAAACCCACATAATTTTTTCAAAGCACAAACCTCACACTTAGGCTTCCTTGCTTCGCAAGTATTTCTTCCATGCCAAATAAAAAGATGATTTATATCCTTATAATCTGACTTATCGAAAAATTTAAGCAAATCCCCCTCAATTTTAGCTGGGTCAGCTTCATCACTAAGGCCTAACCTATTTGCAATCCTCTTACAATGAGTATCAACAGCAATCCCCATTGCTTCTCCAAAAGCCTCAAGCATAACAACGTTAGCACTTTTCCTTCCAACACCAGGAAGCAAAATAAGCTCCTCCATTGACCTTGGAACTTCTCCATTATATTTATCAATAATCATTTGTGCACAAGCCTTAATATTCTTCGCTTTATTCTTATAAAATCCACAAGGATGTATCAACTTTTCAAGCTCCTCTATATTAATACTTACAAAATCCTCTGGCGTTTTATATTTTGCAAAAATTGAAGGTGTTGTTTTATTTACCCTCTCATCTGTACATTGAGCAGAAAGCATTACTGCAATTACCATTTGAAAAGGCGTCTCAAAATCCAAACTGCATTTTGCATCTGGATATTCTCTTTTTAAAATTTCTACAATTTCTTTACTCTTTTTATTCATGTTTTATTCCCCTTATTAATAAATTTATGTTATCTCTTTTCACACTTTTTATGTTTAGTTAATATACTACTTATATAGGAGGTAAGATATTATGTTTAGACTTCTAAAGAAAACTTTAGCAGTATGTATGATAGGTTTTGGGCTAGGAATGCTCTTTGTGTTATTACTTCCTTTATGTGGTTGGCAATTTATAGTAGGTGTCGTTATCGTCATTTTAGGCTTAATTTGGCTTTCATGTTAAGAAAGGAGTGTGTTTCATTATGACAATTGTTGTAAAAAAAGTTCCAAAGTTCTTAAGAGGAATTGTAAAATTCATTTTTGGCATAAAGGATTAATTTACATACTAAAGCAAAAAAGAGTAGACCATTCTACTCTTTATTTTCTATACTCTATTAACTTTACCAGAACGTAAGCATTTTGCACAAACTTTAATTCTCTTAGCTTGACCATTTTGCATAACTTTTACACTTTGTAAATTTGGTTTCCAAGTTCTCTTGCTTCTCTTGCTTATATGAGAACGTGCTATACTTAGTTTGTTTCCGTGGCTTATAGATTTTTCACAAATCGCACATTTAGCCATAATGTATCACCCTTTCTATCGATTATAAAACTGACTATTTAATACTATAACATAAATTCATTAAAAATGCAAGTGTTTTTCAAAAAAACATGAATATTCTTTAAATCTCAAGTTAATAATACTAAACTAGAGAGGTGATAAAATTGACTAATATAAATTGCACAGCAGACTGTATTTATCAAAAAGACGGAAAATGTTGCTATGAAGGAACAATAGCAAAATCAAACTCCCTTACATCAAATTGTGCATATTTTGTGCCCTCAAAAAAATCTAATACTATTTAAACAAAATTTCCCCATTTTCATAAAACATAGTCTTTTTTGTGTTAAGCTTTAATTTTCCGTTCTAAAATAGCATCAGTTATATTATCTTCCATAATATTTTGAATAGCACGTCTTAACGGTCTTGCTCCATAATTCTTATCATTATCTTGTTTCAAAATAAGTTCTTTTACACTATCATCAATTTCCAATTTAATCCCTTGTTCTTCTAATCTTTCTAAAAGTTTATCTGTCATTAAATCAACTATTTTTCTCATATCATTTTCTTCAAGCTTAGAAAATATAATAATCTCATCAATACGATTTAAAAACTCTGGCTTAAATTCTCTTTTTAATTCCTGCATAATATCCTTTTTAGTATTTTCATAAGAAGCCTTCTTATCTTCATCTGAATCATTTGAAAAACCTAATTTTTTGCTATCAGTAATAAGTTTAGCACCAACATTAGAAGTCATAATCACAACTGTATTCTTAAAACTAACAACTCTACCAGTACTATCTGTAAGTCTACTATCCTCAAGAATTTGAAGCAAAATATTCAAAACATCACTATGAGCCTTTTCAATCTCATCAAAAAGCACAATTGAATACGGTTTCTGTCTAACTTTTTTAGTCAAATATCCACCTTCATCATGTCCTACATAGCCAGGCGGTGAACCTATAAGTTTAGATGTAGTATGTGCTTCCATAAATTCAGACATATCAACTCGTATAATAGAATCCTCATTTCCAAAAAGTACATCAGCCAAAGCTTTAGAAGTTTCTGTCTTACCAACACCAGTCGGACCAAGAAATAAAAATGAACCAATTGGACGACTTGGGTCCTTCACACCGTGCTCTTCCTCTCCTTATGCATTTAGAAACCGCTTCTATTGCTTGATTTTGACCTATCACTCTTTTGTGAAGTTCATTTTCTAAATTCTTAAGCTTTACATTCTCATCCTGAGTAATTTTCTTAACAGGAATATTCGTCCACTTAGAAATCACCTCGGCAATACTATCAGCATCAATAACAGTCACAGCTTTTGCATTTTCATCATTCCACTTTTCTTTTTCCTTCTCTAATCGTTTCCTTCCTTTACCCTCTTTATCTCTAAGTTCAGCAGCCTTTTCAAAATCCTGCATACGAATAGCTTCTTCTTTCTCTTGCTTCATTTTTTCCAAAGAAACTTCCAAATTTTTTAGTTTATTAGGCCTTGTGTACTTTATCATTCTTGCATTAGAAGCTGCTTCGTCAATTACATCAATAGCCTTATCTGGTAAAAATCTATCAGAAATATATCTATTTGATAAATTAACAGACGCACTTATTGCTTCATCAGTTATTCTAACATTATGATGTGCTTCATATTTATCTCTAATCCCCTCAATCATAGCTATAGTATCTTTAACACTAGGTTCCTCAATAATTACAGGACTAAACCTTCTTTCCAGTGCACTATCTTTTTCAATATACTTTCTATACTCATCTAAAGTAGTTGCACCAATCAAACTTATTTCTCCTCTTGCTAAAATTGGTTTCAAAATGTTTGCTGCATCTATAGCCCCTTCAGCAGAACCAGCACCTACAATAGTATGTATTTCGTCAATAAACAAAATAACATTTTTTACTTTCCTTACTTCATTCAAAATCTTTTTAATTCTATCTTCAAAATCTCCCCTATACTTAGCACCAGCAACAACACTAGAAATATCAAGATTAACAATTCTTTTATTCTTAAGCATTTGAGGAACTTCTCCACTTACAATCAAAAGGGCTAGCCCCTCAGCGATTGCAGTCTTACCAACACCAGGCTCTCCAATCAAGCAAGGATTATTCTTAGTTCTTCTAGTCAAAATCTGTATAACTCTTTCTATCTCTTCTTTTCTCCCAATAATAGGATCCAAAAGTCCTTTTTTGGCATTTTCACACAAATCAGTTCCAAATTGGTTCAATGTTGGTGTCTCAGAAAAGCTTGTCTCATTCTTGGTTTGGTTTGGTTTAGGTATACTCTCAGATAAATCTGGTTCATCTACAATTTTCAAAATATCTTCATAAATTGCATTTAAGTTTGCATTTAGGTTCAAAAGAATTCTAATTGCAATACTATCTCCCTCTTTTATTATTCCAATTAAAATGTGTTCAGTTCCAATATAATCAGTTCCAAGCCTTTTAGTCTCATCAGATGCATTCTCAAGCACTTTCTTAGTTCTTGGAGTAAATCCGAAGAATTTTCTTTTTATTATCTTCATTTCCAAAACCGAATAGTATTTTCTATCTCTGTCAAAACTTTATCAGGCATAATAGACTGTTTCTCTAAAACCTTACTTGCTATTCCAATCTCCTCACTAGCAAGTCCATAAAGTAAATGTTCAGTTCCAATATAACTATGTCCTAATTTTAAAGCTATTTTATTCGCATATTCTATTGCTCTTTTCGCACTATCTGTAAATTTATAAGTCATAAAAAAATCCTTTCACTTTAATTATATAAAGATTATATCAAAAATCTCAGCAAAAACAAGCTTTTCTGGTAAATTTTTCTATTTTTTAGTAATATTCTCTAGCTTTTCAGCCTCATTCTTCTGCTTTTCAAGTGTAAGCCAAGCAAAATAAGAAGAAATAAATTCGCCATAATTTGTAGAATCCTCTTCCATCAAATCCCCCACTTTCATTCTAAATTATTTAAAAATCATAAAAAGTTTCTGAAATTAATATACACTAATTTCAGAAACTTTATAACAATTACAACTAAAAATTATTTAAGTTTCATAGACAAAAGTTTGCTAATTCCACTTTCTTCCATAGTTATACCATATACAGAATTTCCAGCCTCCATAGTACCGCTTCCTATGAGTAATAACCAAAAATTGTGTATCACCAACAAATTTTTTCAAATAATCTGCAAACCTATATACATTTACATCATCCAAAGCCGCTTCAATCTCATCAAGCACACAAAAAGGTGAAGGATTAATCTTAAGCATTGCAAACAAAAGCGCAATTGCTGTAAAAGCCCTTTCTCCACCGAGATAAAAGTGTCATATTTTGAAGTTTCTTTCCGAGGAGGTTGCACTACAATCTCAATTCCACACTCAAGAACATTTCCTTCATCTTCCAAAATAAGACTTGCCTTTCCACCACCAAAAAGTTCTCTAAACACCATTCCAAAATCTTTATTAATAATATTGAACTGCTTAATAAATTGCTCTTTCATAGTATCAATCATTTCTCCAATGACATCACGAAGTTTAGCCATAGTATTTTCAATATCTAGTCTCTGTTCACACATGAAATCATAACGTTTAGAAAGCTCCTTATATTCATCAATAGAATCTACATTAACACTACCTAAATCTCTGATTTTACCTCTTAATTCATTTACAAGCTTGCTTGCGACATTAACATTATCTGGCTTCTTAAAATCACTTGCATTATTAGGAGTAATCTCATATTCTTCCCAAAGTTTATTTGTATCTCTATCTATATCCTCTTTTACCTTATCTCTCTTCACTCCGAATTTTGATAATTTCTTCTTTTAAGCCATCAACAATCTGCATTTTATAAGATATCTCTTTTTCAGTATCCTCAAGTTTTTTATTTTTTTCATTTCTATCCTCTTTAAGCTTAACAATACTCTCATCACTGCTAGACATCTTCTCATCGATTTCCTTGATTGCCTTCTCATACTCTAAAATCTTTTGTTTAATCTCCTCATTCTCATTCAAAATTGACTTCATGCTTTCCTCTTTATTAGAAATACTGCTTTTATTATTCTCAATATCTTGTTTAATTCTATCAACCATTTCATCAATAGAAACCTCACTCTCATTAAAAGAAGAAACCGAAATCTTTAAATTTGTAACATCAAAATTCAAATCATCAATATATTTTTGATTATCGGCATTTAACTTCGCAAACTCCTCAATTTCAGATTTAACTTTATCCATAATCTCTGTCTTTTTAGACAAAAACTCATTAATCTCTGTTTTTTTAGAAATATTATCAGCCTTTTCCTTCTCAATTTGTTCAATCTCTTCCTTAGACTTATCAATTCTCTCTCTCAATTTTTGCAAATTATCTGTAACAGCAGTAAGCTTCTCTTTACTCGTTGCATAAGTCACATGCATATCTTGTAAACTTTGCCTTAATCCCTCTATTTCTTCATCAAATACTTCCCTATTATCCTCGAATTTTCTCTTTTCTCTCTTCAATTTTTCAATTTTCTCATCAATTACTTTAAGTTCTGTTCTAAGTTGCTCAATTTGCCCTTTTCTTCCGAAAATATTAACAGTTTTTTGAGCATAAGAACCACCAGAAATTGCTCCACTTGGATTAATTGTATCTCCCTTCAAAGTTACAATTCTAAAACTATAATTATTTGCTTTCGCAATCTCAATTGCCTCATCCATATCCTCTGCAATCACTGTCCTACCAAGTAAACTTAGAACAATTTGTTCATACTTTTTATCAGTTTTAATAATATCAGAAGCAATCAAAACCTCAGAATTAACCTTGCCTTTAGAAAATTTATCAAGTTTTTTGCCTTTTACAGAACTTATAGGCAAAAATGAAGCTCTTCCAAGTTTATTCTCTCTCAAATATTCAACTAACTTTTTTGCATCTTCTTCGGTCTTCGTAACAATATTTTGGAGAGTAGCACCGAAGAGCCATTTCAATTGCAATTTGATACTTGCTATCCGCAGAAATAAGGTCACTTAATACACCTTCTGAGCATTTTTTGAGTTCTGGAATTTTATCACAAGCAAGCAAAAGAGACTTAACTGTCTTCGAAAAACCCTCTTTTTCTTTCTCAGTTTCAATTAAAAATTTAAGCTTAGATTCCTTAACTCTGTAATCAGATTGCAAATCATTTACAATTACATCGTACTCCTTTAAAGCTTTCTCTTCCTCTTCTCTCTTTTTATTCACTTCTTCAATTTGAGAATTTATTTTATTTTGCTTTTCCTCAATTTCAGAAAAAGCATTACTAAGCTCTTGCTTTGTTAAATTTGTGCTATCAAGCTCAGAAACTGCAACTTGCACATCATATTTTAGTGTTTTAAGTCTTTTATCTATATTTTCATTAGTTGTATCTAAAACACTAATATCATTAAGTTTTTCATACTTTTCATCAGTAAACTTCTCAATTTCAGCCTTTTTTGTTTCAATCACTTTTTCCTTTTCAGTAAGCTTACCATTTAAATTTGCAAGTTCCTCTTCTTTTTCTTTTAGCTCCTTTTCAAACTTCTCTTTATTAGCAAAAAGTCTCTCCTTCTTTTCCTTTTTTTGTTCCTTTTCACCTTCAAGTTCTATAATCCTTGTTTGTAACTCCTCTATTTCCTTTTCATATCTTGCATAATTATCATTATTATTTACAATTCTTTCATTAGAAACATTAATACTAGAATTAAACTTTTCTTTTTCCTGTATATTAAAAGAACCTGAATTTTGTATATTTTCAATTTCAGCGGTTATACTATCAATCTCATTTTTCAAATTCTGTTTAAGTCTATTAAGCCTATCTAAAGACTTACTTTCATCTTCATTTTGATTTATCAAAATTTTCTCATCATTTAAAATCTTTTCTAAATTCTCTTTGTAAATAGAAATATTTTGTATAAAAAGTCCTACTTCTACTTGTTTAAGCTCCTCACGTAAATTCAAAAAAGCCTTAGCTTTTTCAGCTTGCACCTTCAAAGGTTCCAAATTTTGTTCAATTTCAGACAAAACATCATTAATTCTAAGTAAATTAAGCTTCGTCCTCTCAAGTTTCTTTTCAGCCTCAAGCTTTCTCGATTTATATTTTACAATTCCAGCAGCCTCCTCAAAAATATTTCTTCTGTCCTCGGACTTATTGCTTAAAATTTCATCAATCCTACCTTGCCCAATTATAGAATAACCATCTTTTCCAATACCTGTATCCATAAAAAGTTCAATAATATCCTTAAGTCTGCAAGAAGCTCTATTAATAAAATATTGAGATTCACCACTTCTATATAATTTTCTTGTAACCGTGACTTCTGAAAATTCAACAGGAAGTTTGCCATCTTGATTATCGAACACAAGGGAAACCTCAGCAAATCCAAGTGATTTCCTTGCTTGAGTACCAGAAAAAATAACATCTTCAGACTTAAGTCCTCTTAAAGACTTCATACTTTGCTCTCCAAGAACCCATCTAATAGCATCTGATATATTACTTTTTCCGAGAACCATTTGGACCAATAACAGTAGTTATTCCAGGCATAAATTCCAAAACAGTTTTATCAGCAAAAGACTTAAACCCTTGCATTTCTAGTTTTTTTAAATACATAGCTAACCTCCAAAATAACGGTTTTCTCTACAATAACTTCTAAATTATATCATAACAAAAAAATTATAGCAATAGCTTGAAATTTCACTTTTTCTATGATATTATTAAATTATCCATAATTTAGGAGGTTTACTGATGGAAGGAGAAAAAAAGGAAAAGAAAAATATAGAAGTAGTAACTGGAAATGGAGATAACTTAGACATTTCATGTGTTTCAAGGTATGTTCAAGCAACAAAACCAAAAATAAAAGAAACAAATAAAAAAATAGTAATTCCAGAAAAAAAGAAAAAGAAATAAAAGATTTTAGTAAAACCCACTTGACAAAACCAAAATATGCATTTATAATATATAGGTAATAAAAAATGGCGAAGTAGCTCAGCTGGCTAGAGCGTTCGGTTCATACCCGAAAGGTCGTGAGTTCGATCCTCTCCTTCGCTACCAAAGGAAAGTTTCGTCGAACTTTTTGTAAGCCTTAATATAACTGAGGTTTAAGATTACAATAAATGACGAACACAAAAATCTAATTCCAACTCTTATGGGTTGGAACTTTTTTTGACTAATATTGGTAAAAAAGGAGGATTTTTGTGTTATGCTTAGAATAATAAAGAAGAAAATCATAATAACTAACGATTTACACTCTAAGATTTCATGGGCTTGTTCCTTTGCGAATGTCTCCCCCGAGATTATAGAAGGTAATCTTAGAATTATCGAAAAGACTAACATAGCCTATGTAGAACCACATAGAGCAATTATAAAGGATAAGTTATTCTTATTCTTCAATGATTTAGATTACTTCTATATTGGAGATTTAACGAATAAGTATCCACTCTCTAAATTGAGAGATTACGCCGTTAGATAATTGATATATTTTTATGATTTCTATTTGCACATTTAAAAAGGTATCAGTTAGCTACAAAACTATCTGCTACCTTTTTTTCTTTATTGTTTGAATTTTCGAGCATAGCGAAGAAAAGCTCAATACAATAAAGTTATGCAAAGTTTAGAAAATGTTTGAGGTACGAAATACATTTTCTTAACATGCTTTGTTTTAGCAAAAGGCAGATAGAAATATACAAAGGAATATTCTTCAAAGTTCCTAGGAAGGAGGATTTAATGCAGGAAATGAAGAATGCTGGAATTTATATTCGTGTAAGTACAGAGGACCAAGCACGTGAAGGTTTCAGCTTAGGAGAACAAGAAGAAAAATTAAAACATCTTTGCAAATATAAAGAATACAAAGTATTTAAAGTTTACAAAGACGCAGG
>JAAWDU010000065.1 GCA_022793905.1 Clostridia bacterium | reverse complement strand
CTACTTTCAGGAAAAAAAAAAATTAAACAAAACACATCATTTATGAAAGCAAAATTAAAAAATAAAATGGTGAGTCCTGATGGTCGCAGAGTTTTTGACTATATGTGCGAACTTAAAGATAAAAGCAGAAAACAAAAGTGCCAATGTAAAAATATAAATGGATTAGAAGCGGATAGATTAGTTTTAGAAGAAATCAAGAAACTTGCCACCCCTACTTCAAAATTTTATAAAGCCCTTAAAGACTTATCTGCAAATACATTTAATAAAGAAGATAAAACAAACGAAGAAGTAAAAGCACTAAAATCATTAATCTACAAAAATGAAAATGATATTAACTCATTACTAGATAAAATCAAATACGTAGATGTTTCTTTATTAGATGATATCTCAAAGGAGATAAAGAAATTAAAAGAAACGAATATTGAACTAGAAAAACAAATAAAAGAATTAACTAATACCAATTATGACGAAATAACAGACAAAGAAACTGCTGATTTAGTTCTTAATATATTAGATACCTACTTTACCTCTTTTGATAGCTTAGACTTGAATACAAAGCGAAATATGATTAAATTATTAGTAAGTTCGATTTGGGCAGATGGTGAAGATTTAACAATTAATTTCATTGGCGCTAGACAAATGAAAGATAAAACCTTTCCAACAGGTGAGAGTTGCAAATGAAATACTGATGTTTTTAAGAACTTCTAAGAAGGTCAAATCTGAGGTTTACCTAAATGAACCTATAGGAAAAGACAAAGATGATAATGAAATAACTTTACTTGAAATCCTTGAAAATGATGATAGAAGCATTGAAGAAGAAATTGATTTAAAATTAAAAACAAAGAAACTATTTGAGAAAATGAAAGAAGTTCTAAAAGAAAGAGAAAAAGACATTTTAGAAATGCGATTTGGTTTAAATGGAAAAATACCAAAAACGCAAAACGAAATTGCAAATATGCTAGGAATTAGTCGCAGTTATGTTTCTAGAATAGAAACTAAAGCAATACATAAATTAAGCAAAGAATTCAGTGAATAAAAAGAAAGGAGGTTTTACAATAAAAAAATTATTATATTTCTCAACAATTATAACTTTAATAGTTTTTGCAATATCCTTCCCTACTACTCATTCATTTGCTATGAATACATATGACGTAATATATGAAGGTATTGATGTAAGTAACTGGCAAGGACATATTAATTATAGTGAAGTAAAGAATTCTGGTATAGAAATAGTCTATATAAAATCTAGTCAAGGCACAAATATTACTGATGCATATTTTAAAACTAACTATGATAATGCAAAAGCAAATGGATTAAAAATCGGTTTTTATCATTATGTTATGGCACGTTCAAATGAAGAAGCAATAAAGGAAGCGGAATACTTTGCTACCGTTATTTCAGACACCTCGCCAGATTGTAAACTTGCCATGGATTTTGAAAATTTTGGTAATTTGAATAAAGAAGAAATAAATAGTATATCCAAGACATTTCTAGAAAAAACAAAAGAACTCACAGGAAAAGATATGATAATATATAGTGATGCATATAACGCAAAAAATACTTTTTCACAAGAACTTGCAGATACATATCCTCTTTGGCTTGCAGAATACGGTGTAGAAAGACCTACTGAGAATATAAATTGGAATTCATGGACTGGATTTCAATATACAAATTCTGGAAGAATAAATGGCATTCCAGCTAGAGTAGATAGAGATAAATTTACAAATGGTATTTTTCTTTCAAATACTGACTCTATTCCCTCTTCAAATAATAATACAAATGAAATAGAATATTACACAGTAAAAAGAGGAAATACTTTGAGTGAAATTGCAAGGTGGTACGGTACAACTGTAAATGAAATAGCTGGTTTAAACAGAATTAGAAATGTAAATCTTATCATAACACGGCGAAGTATTAAAAATAGATACAACAAGAACATATGAGGAAATTACTGGAACTGGGTATGATATAAATCATATACTTTATACAATAAAACGTGGCGATACATTAACTTCAATTGCAAGAGAATTTAATGTAACTATAGAAAGTATTGCTAAACTAAATGATATAAAAGATATAAATCTAATCTATGCTGGCGATAGATTAAGAATAGAGGGATGACCCTCTATTTCTTTCTTCTTATTATCCAATTTTTTTCACACTTTATTGGCAAATGCAATTTCACAGTTTGCCCCTTCTTTCCTGGGCTTACACTATCAATTTCTTCATCAGTCTCTGAATCCCACAATTTATCTATCTTAAACTTGCATACCTCTATTTTTCCGTGGAACTATAATTTCAAGTTCATCACCTACAAAAAGCTTATTTTTAATTTCTATTACTGATTTTTCTTCATTATATTCTACTACTTTTCCTCCAAATTCATAGTTTGGATTATACTGCTTTCCTTCAAATTCTTGGAAATCTTTATTATTTCTATCATTAAAATAAAACTCTGTTAAACTTCTTGTTTTTACTTTTTCAATCTCATCTTGATATTTAGTATAATCATAAGTATTAGGAGAAGCCATATAATCATCTATAGCATTTCTATAGCTATTTACAATACTGGCAAGATAATATTCCGTTTTTAGCCTTCCTTCTATCTTTAAGCTATTAACACCCATTTCCACAATTTCTGGAATTTCCTTTAATAAGCACAAATCTTTAGAAGAAAAAATATATGTACCGTTTTCATCATACTCAATAGGCATTAAATTTCCTGGATTATTCTTTTCCTCAGCATACAACTTATAAGCCCATCTGCAACTTTGTGCACAGTCTCCAAGATTAGCACTACGAGAAGCAAGAAAATCACTTAAGAAACATCTGCCAGAATACCCAAAACATAAAGCACCATGAACGAAAATTTCTGTTTCCAAATCATCAGGAGTTTCTCTAATTATTTCCTTAATTTGCTCTTTATTAAGTTCCCTAGCAAGGATAACTCTTTTAGCACCATTTTTATACCAAAAAGAAGCGGAATGACTACTTACCACATTACTTTGTGTACTCATATGAATATCAACATCAGGAGCCTCTTCCTTAATAATATCCAAAACTCCACCATCAGACAAAATAATGCCATCAACCTTCAACTCATTGAGCATTTGGGCCTGCTTTCTAATTTCATCATAACTCTCATCAAGAGCATAAATATTAATGGCAGCATACACTTTTTTCCCAATCTCATGTGCATACCTAATAGTCTTTTCTAAATCATCATCTTGAACCTCTGCCCTACTCCTAAGTGAAAGAGAAGCGGTTCCACAATAAACAGCATCAGCCCCATACAAAAAAGCAATTTGAGCCTTCTCAAAAGACCCGAGCTGGTGCCAATAATTCAACCTTTTTCATAAAAATTCTCCTATTCAAATTTATTATATTTCTTTTATTCAAAAAATTATTTCTATTGTTTCTGCTTATAGTACTCCACCAGCCGTTTGGAAGTGAAATATATTTTTTGTGTCATGGACGCGCAGGGATGCTCCCCGTATAGAAGTGACCCGTTGCGAATGGAGGGTCGCGCATGCGAGCCCGACAGCAAGGTAATGACACAAAAAATATATTTCACTTCCAAAGGTAGGCGGAAACCCACAGCAACAACCAATAACTATATTATATTACATAATACATCAAAATTCAACCTATCCCCTTTACTTTTTTATATAATTTTGGTATCATAATATTAAAATTAAGATAAAATATAAAAGAACCCACAAGGAGGTGCTCATGAAAAAGAAAAACAATCAATTATCAGACTTTCAAAAAATAATACTATACTTCACAATCTATGCATTCATAGGTTGGATTGCAGAAGAAATCTTTTGCCTAATATACACACATGAATTCACAAAAAGAGGCTTTTTATTCGGTCCAATCTGCCCAATATATGGATATGGAGCAATAATACTAATAATCTTCTTCAAAGACTACAAAAAAAAGCCAATAAAATTATTCTTTGGCACAATAATAGTATTTACAATATTTGAATATATAACAGACTTCTTTTTACAAGCACTTTTTGGATTACGTTGGTGGGACTACACAGGGCAATTCTTAAATCTAAATGGAAGAGTAACATTAAGCTTCAGCGTAGTTTGGGGAATATTTGCCCTAATATTTATAAATATAATACAACCAATTGTCACAAAAACAGTAGGAAAACTCCTAAATAAAATCCCAGTAAAAATACAAAAGCTATCAACAGTAGTAATAATTCTGTTGATAGCAATAGATACAATAGCTTCATCAATAGTTTATCTAAATATATTATAAAACAGTACTAATGCAAATACCATCTCCGAACCTCTAAAATTTCGCTTTTAAGCCTTGGATTATCCAATGTTATATTAATGTATTCTCTCAAAGCTCTAACGGCTGTACGCTGTTTATGCTTGTTATAATCACTCATAACATAGCCCTTATATAAGACATTATCAGCAATAATCAAAGTACCGTTTTTTAGACATACGTATAGCCTCACTAAGAAAAAAAGGATATTTACTCTTAGAAGCATCAATAAACACAAAATCATACACTTTATTAAACTGAGGCAAAATCTCCACAGCATCACCGAATAAACACTGAAATTTTATTATCAAGCCCCAAAGCCTTAATATTAGAAATAGCCTCTTCGCCTCTTGTTTCATCTCTTTCAATAGTATCAATATGACCATTTTGTCCTAAAAACTTAGAAAAACAAATAGCAGAATACCCGAACAGCAGTCCCAATCTCCAAAATATTAGAAAGAGTTCTCTCTCCAATAGTCTCAGAAATCTTTTCTAAAGTCTCATCCATAATGATAGGTACTTTCTCTTCCAAAGCCTTCTCTTTTATCTCATTAAACTTAACAATATCCATAAAAATCAACGCTCCTCTATTTCTTACTTACTCCATTTCATAAATGAAGCCTCCCTTAATATTTCAAAGGGAGGACATATTTTCGTTTGGAATAACTCCAAAACATTGGAAAAAACTATGCGTTATTCTTGCTCCTATTAGCTCTTTCTCTCTCCTTAGAGTCTAATATCTTCTTTCTTAAACGTATATTTTGAGGAGTTACCTCTACAAGTTCATCATCTTGAATGAACTCTATTGCTTTTTCAAGAGACATTTGAAGTGGTGGTACTAATCTTAAAGCATCATCTGAGCCAGAAGCTCTTGTATTTGTTAAATGTTTTTCTTTACATACATTTATACTTAAATCCTCTCCTCTTGAATTAAGACCAACAATCATTCCCTCATATACTTCTACACCTGGTCCAATAAATAATTCACCCTTATCTTGTGCATTATATAATCCATAAGTTACAGCCTTACCATTTTCGAATGCTACAATTGTTCCACGGCTTCTTGCTGTAATTTCTCCTTTAAATGGCTCATAGCTATCGAAAATATGGTTCATTGTTCCATTACCTTTTGTATCAGTCATAAATTCTGAACGATATCCTATTAACCCTCTTGCAGGTATTCTAAATTCAATTTTTGTGTGCCCATCTTCAGCAGGTTCCATGTTTGTCATTTCACCTTTTCTTTTACCAAGTTTTTCAATAACATTTCCAACAAATTCATCTGGCACATTTACAACCAATCTCTCAATTGGTTCACATTTAACACCATTTATTTCCTTAACAATAACCTTAGGACGAGAAACTAAAAGTTCAAATCCTTCTCTTCTCATAGTTTCAATAAGAACAGACAAATGAAGTTCTCCGGCGACCAGCAACTTCAAAACTATCTGGAGTAGAAGTTTCGGTAACTCTTAAACTTACATTTCTTTCAAGTTCTTTAAATAATCTATCTCTAATATGTCTTGATGTAACAAACTCTCCTTCCCTTCCTGCAAAAGGTCCATTGTTTACACTAAAAGTCATAGTAACAGTTGGCTCATCAATATCAACAAAATCGATTTTCTCAATATGCTCTGGATCGCAAACAGTTTCTCCTATATTAATATCAGAAATACCAGCAAACTCAATTATATCTCCTGCTTTTGCTTCTTCTACTTCAACTTTTGCAAGCCCAACATGTGTATAAACTTTTGCAATTTTTCCATTTGCAGTTTTTCCATCCTTTTTGCAAATTGCAACTTGCATTCCAGATTTAATTATACCACGCTCTAATCTTCCAACTGCTATTCTTCCAACATAATCGTCATAATCAATATTAGAAACCAAGATTTGCATAGGACCATCTTCATCACAAGCAGGTGCACTAATATTATCTACAATAGTTTTAAATAAACAATCCATCGAACCATCTGGATCACTCATATTAAGTTTTGCAATCCCTTGTTTTCCTGATGCATAAACAACTGGAAAGTCAAGTTGTTCATCATTTGCATCAAGTTCTATGAAAAGTTCTAATACTTCATCTACAACTTTAGCAGGATTTGCGCCAGGTCTATCTATTTTATTTATTATAACAATAGGTTTTAAATTTAATGCTAAAGACTTCTTCAAAACTTCTCTTGTTTGAGGCATTGTACCTTCAAAAGAATCGACTAAAAGCAAAACACCATCAACTGTTTTTAAAACTCTTTCTACTTCTCCACCAAAATCAGCATGTCCTGGAGTATCTACAATATTAATCTTAATATCATTATACATTACAGATGTATTCTTAGAAAGAATCGTAATACCTCTTTCTTTTTCCAAATCATTTGAATCCATTACTCTTTCATCAACTTGCTCATTTTCTCTAAAAACATGACTTTGTTTTAAAAGTTCATCAACTAAAGTTGTTTTACCATGGTCAACGTGTGCAATTATTGCAATATTTCTAATATTTTTATTGTTCATTTCTATTTCTCCCTATTTATAAAATACAACATTATATTATATATTATTTTTCATTATTTGTCAAACAAATAATTTCTTCCATAAGTATTTTACTTAAATTATCTAAAACTTCTTTTTCATTCTTTTTATCTTTATATTCACTAAAGTCCATAGGTTTTCCAATATTTATTCTTACTTTTGAAAATAACTTGTACTTTTTAGAAGCATATATACCGTACTGGAATAATTTTTGCTGAAGACATTAAGCTCATAAGAACTGCTCCATTTTGAATTTTTCCTTTTTTCTCTATGCCACCTCGTGTCCCTTCTGGAAACATAAGTATCATATTATTTTCTTTTAAAATCTTTACACTATTTTTAAGTAAGCCAACATCTTGTTTTCCTCTTTTCACTGGAATGACTTTTGCCTTTCCTGCTAACCACTTAACAAAAGAATTTATAAAAAGTTCTTCTTTTGCAAGTATATACATATCATTCCTCTTTATCTTAGCAACCATAACTGGTGGATCCCAATTACTGATATGATTTGGACAAATAATATATGCCTTCCCTTTTTCTATATTCTCTTTTCCGAATCACTTTTACTCTAAATAATATCAAACAAGTAAATTTCAGCATAAATTTTATAAAAGCTCTTATCATAACTGTTTTTTCCTTTCATGGATAATCTCTAAAATCTTTGTAACAACATCTTCAATAGACATCTTACTTGTATCAATCAAAATTGCATCAGTCGCTTTAATAAATGGTGCAATTTTCCTTTCTGTTTCAAGTTTATGTCTCTCTATCATAGATTTTAATACATCATCATAGCTTTCATTTATACCTTTTTTAATATTTTGTTTATATCTTCTGCTTGCTCTTTCTTCCAAAGAACAATCTAAGAAAATTTTAACATCCGCATTAGGGAAAACAATAGTTCCAATATCTCTTCCTTCCATTATAACATCTTGCATTTCTCCCATCTTAACTTGCATTGGAGTTAATTTATCTCTAACACATTTTAAAGCTGAAAACTTTGCTACATTTTCATCTATTTTAGTTTTCCTTATTTCTTCTGAAACATCTATTCCGTTTAAATATACTTTTTGCATATTTTCATCATGAGTAAGTTTTATATCAATATTTTCCAAAATTTTTTCTATTTTTTCTTCTTCATAAGCTGAAACCCCTTGATTTAAACACTCTAAAGTAACACATCTATACATAGCTCCTGTATCTATATTAATAAGACCAGTTTTTTCTGCTATAATCTTTGTAACAGTACCTTTCCCAGTTCCAGCAGGTCCATCTATTGCAACAACAAATCCCATTATTTTTCCTCCTCAGATTCTGGCACAAATATACCTTTTGCCAGAATTTCTATATTAATTACATTCATTGCTGTTAATTTTTCAATTTCCTTTTTACATTTTTCTTTAAAAGAAGTTAAGGCTTCTTTTATGTCTGTTCCATATATAACAATAACCTCAATATATATGCTTGGTCCATCCTCATATTTTGTAATTCTCATTTTCGAAAGTTTATGTATTCCATGAGACCTGTGTGCTAAATATTCAATAATTTGTCTAAATACAGAATCCGATATTGTAAAGTTTCCCATATAGCTAAAAGTTGGGCGAATAATAGATTTTTCTGCCACATATGGAGCTTTTCCAATTCCTTTTGATTTAAAAATTTGGAGTGGGTCTAAAATATAACCTGAAAAATCTTTTTTTATTTCAAAAGTTGGAACTGGTATAACATGTTTTCCTTCTGTTACACGAATCCTTCTTGCCGTTTCGATTTCTTCTTCTGTTGCAATTTCATCAATACGTATAATTCTTGTTATAGGTGGGAGTCCTAAATTTTCTGCAATTTTATGTACCATATTATCAGAAGTTCCAAGTATCATTATACTTTCTGGCTTATACTTCTTAATTGCAGAAACAATTTCAGACTTCTCTTCTTCTGACTGAAAAAGAGCATGTTTTACAGTTTCTATTTTAGTTGGTGCTTTTTTGGCAGAAGAACCTGCAATAACTTCATTATCTTTTATAAAAAGTCCATCATCTATAATATAACTTATATTGTTTTCTCCTGCAACAAGCTGAGCTCTATAACTTTTTCCAGTTCCAGAAGGACCAACAAATGCAAAAACTTTGATTTTACTTAACATTTCAAGCAATCATCCTCTCTCTTTTTATGTTATAATATCTTTTAAAATTTTTCAATTAGCTTTATTTGATACACATAATTATGATACTTTGTTTCTATTTTTTTAGTATCCTTTAAAACCCTTGTTTTTTCCTTTGGAAATTCATCAATTATCCATGAATCAGTATCTCCTACAAGCCAAATTCTTCCTTTAAAATCCTTTAAAAAGTTCCAGTCAAAATTATCATTTTCATCTTTAAATTTCATCTTCATAGCAGGTGCATATGCTGAATATGCTTTTTCTTCTCTTTGCCAACCATTTGAGCAAATCAAAATATGAGTGTTTTCTGGAAACTTTACTGACATAACTCCACAATTTCCAAAATATGTATATATGAAAATATCATCATCACGTATATTCTCTTTTATGTAATTATAAGCACTTAAATTTGTTTCATCATAATTTTCATTTATATACCTTACACTTGTAAAAGTTCCAAGCATAACTATACTTATCAAAACTACACTTAATAAAATCTTATTTTTCTCTTTTCCTAGCATATATGCAAGCCCAAAAATATACATTCCTGTCATAATGAGTAAATATCTTGATGTCAAAATTGGTCTCCATATAACAATTGTAACTAAAACTGCAATTAATATTACTCCAAAATAAATTCCAAATCCTAACTTCATAGGCTTAATATCTTCATTTGCTTTCTTATATTTATATGTCCTAATTCCTAAATATATGTATAATAATGATGCTATGATAACACCTAATATTGTATATATACTATTATCTAATTCAAAAGCTCTAAAATGGAAACTTAAAATATCAATAGGCGTTTTAATTGGATCTAATGTAATCCAATATCCTCCATGTACATGTTGTATTTGCATAGCCAAATACAACAGCCAAGGTACATATAATAAAACTTGAACTAGTGCAACTACTAAGAATTGAATTAAATCCTTTTTCACTTCTTTTCTATTTTTGATAAGGTAAATAAGTAAAATTAGATTTATTAGCCCAGCTGTTAATATACCATAATAATGTATATAGCAAGAACAAATACTTGTCACACTGAACAAAACCAAATTTTTAATTTTCTTATTTTGCTCTTTTTCTTTTATATTTTTATAGTATCTGTATGCATATATTCCACATAAAAATGAAATTAAACATCCCCAAGAATACATTCTTATTTCTAAAGCATATCCTATCATCACAGGTATAAAAAATACAAGTATAGAAAAAATCACTCCACATTTTTCTCCAAAATCTTTTCTAACATGTGTAAATCCGAATCAACCCAAGAAGTGCTATTCCAAGAAGTGAAAACATTCTAAATGCTATAATATTTCCACCAAGTAAAAAAATTATATGTATAGCAAAATAATAAAGTGGTGGATGAACATCATTTCCTGTTATTTCCCATATTTCAGAAAACCCCTTTTGAGCAAGTGCTACTGAATAGCTTTCGTCGAACCATAAATTTGTATGAAAAATTGGTATACTTATAAATATAACTCCAATTATAATTACCGCTATATGCAAATATTTTGTTCTAATATTCATAATTTACCTTTCTCTTACCTATAAAGTAAGATAATAATTTTTTAGGAGTGTAATTTTAAAAAATTACACTCCTTTATTATATCGTATTTGCAATGTTTTTGTCAATTTATATTACTTCATTTATTTTTATATCTCTAACATGTTCAATTTTCTCCCATGATGTGTCTCTTTTAAATAAGCACTTAAAGTTAATCACAAGCCAACTTCCTAAAAATAATGGATAACATATTAAGCCCTTAATCATTGGTTTAATAGGTTTTTTATCCAATTTCATTATTACTACTCCTGTTGCAATTGGTAAAAGAAATGTTGGTGCAAGATACATTATATAACTTGAAATAAGTTCTGATTTTGTCATCGAATCTCCTATATATAATCCTGCATTAATTACTAATAAAAGTAATGTAATTACAAACATTGGAATACTTCCAACAATATACAAAAGTCCATCTAAAGTAACTAATGTCTTTTTTTCTTTGACTGAATTTCCAAGTTTTTTAGTATATCTTTCCATACATTGGATGTGTCCAACTGTCCATCTTGAACGTTGAGACCAACTTTGTTTAAAGCCTACTGGTTGTTCATCATAAACTATAGCATCTGTTGCCCATCCAAGTTTTTTTCCTGCAATTATTCTTTGAAGTGAAAACTCTATGTCTTCTGTTAAAGTATAAGTTTCCCAACCATTTGGCTTAATTACATCAAATTTTACCATAAATCCTGTACCATTTATTAATGGAGATAAACCTAAATTATATCTAGCTAGATGATAAAATCTATTCATCATCCAATAAAATATTGCATATCCAGAAGCAATCCAACTATCAGTAGGGTTTTTAATATCTCTATATCCTTGAACTACCTCTTCCCCTTGACATAACTTTTTATTCATATTTTTTATAAAATCAATGTGTGCAATGTTATCTGCATCAAATACACAGAAAGCATCATAATCTGCATTTTCTTCTATCTTTTTTGCTAAAAACCATTGTAAAGCATGACCTTTTGTTCTTCCAATATCATCATGTCTTTCATAAACTATTGCACCAGCTTTTTCCGCTATCTCTTTAGTATTATCTGTGCAATTATCTGCTATTACATAAATGTCAAATAACTCCTTTGGATAACTTTGTTTTTTCAAACTTTCTATCAAATTTGCTATGACTGTTTCTTCATTATGTGCTGGTATTATAGCCATAAATCTATGCTGTTTATCTGTAAGCATTGGTTTATCTTTAAGTTTTACAAATGAACATATACTAATAAGCAATTGATATAACCAAAACACTGTTATTATACAAATTATTGCTTGTTGTAATATATATAAATATTCCATTTTAAACCCTCTCTTGTTTATTTTATCTAAAGCCCTAAAACTTTAACAATTATAATTATACTATATTATTCCAAAAAAAGCAAATCTTTCCTATATATTTAATATATTTTTAAGAAAATCTTTAATGATATATGCTAGACATCCTTTGCCGTAAGGTTTATTCTGCCTTGCTCATCTATTTCATAAACTTTTACTTTTACAGCATCTCCTATTTTTAATACATCTTCAACTTTATTGATCCTTTTGTCAGATATTTTTGAAATATGAAGTAAACCTTCTTTTCCTCCTCCAACATCTACGAATGCACCAAAGTTCATTATTCTAACAACTTTTCCTTCATATACTCCATTTAATTCAATTTCTCTTGCAATTTCTTCAATCATTGCAAGGGCTTTATTTCCACTTTCTTGCTCTTGAGAATATATAAATACATTTCCATCTTCTTGAATATCTATTTTTACACCTGTTTCATCAATTATTTTATTTATCATTTTTCCACCAGGACCTATTACATCTTTTATTTTATCTATTGCAATTTTTGTAGTATTTATTTTAGGTGCATATTTAGATAATTCTTTTCTAGGTTCTTCTATTTGTTTTAGCATTATTTCATTCAAAATATACTCTCTTGCTTTTTTTGTTCTTGCGAAAGCTTCCTCTATTATATCATATGTTAAACCATCAATTTTTATATCTACTTGTATTGCAGTTATTCCGTTTATGTGTTCCTCCAACCTTAAAATCCATATCTCCAAAGAAATCTTCAATTCCTTGAATATCTGTTAACATTATATATTTTTCTGGATCATCTGGGCTTGTTACAAGTCCTGTAGAAATTCCAGCAACTGGTGCTTTTAATGGCACCCCAGCATCCATAAGAGCTAAAGTACTACCACAAATACTTCCTTGAGAAGTTGAACCATTTGAGCTTAATACTTCTGATACTACTCTTATTGCATATGGAAATTCCTCCTCTGTTGGTAAAACTGGAACTAAAGCTTTTTCAGCAAGTGCTCCATGACCTATTTCACGCCTTCCAGGCCCACGAGATGTCCTTGCTTCTCCTACACTATAACTTGGGAAATTGTATTGATGCATATATCTTTTTGAAGTTTCTTCATCAATTCCATCTAAACTTTGAGCTTCTGAAAGCATTCCTAGAGTTGCAATAGACATAACTTGTGTTTGACCTCTTGTAAAAATTGCACTTCCATGAACTCTTGGAAGAATTCCGAACTTCACATGAAAGTGGTCTTATTTCATCTATTCCTCTTCCATCTGGACGTTTATGTTCTTCATATATCATTTTTCTAACAGCTTTTTTCTCTAATTTGTAAATAATTTCACTAATTTCTTGACTTTTCTCTTCTGCAAACTCTTCTCCATGTTTTTCTGTAACAAATGTTATTATATCCTCTGTGAGTTTATCAATATTTGCATCTCTTACTTCTTTATCTTGAGCTTGTACATCTTGATACATTCTATCTTTATAAGCATTTTCTAATTCTGAATACAACTCTTCTGATACCTCAAAAGATTTATATTCAAATTTAGTTTTCCCTATTTCTTTTTGAATATCAGATATAAATTTGCAAATTTTGATAATTTCTGCATGTCCTTCTTTTATTGCTTTAAGCATAATTTCATCTGGTATTTCTTTTGCACCAGCTTCAATCATTGTAACTTTATCCATTGTTCCAGCAACTGTTAAAACTAATTCAGATTTTTCTCTTTCTTTCAAATTAGGATTAATAATGATTTTTCCATCTACATAACCCACATTAACTGCTGCAGTTGGTCCACCAAATGGAATGTCAGATATTGCAAGTGCTGCAGATGTTCCTATCATAGCTGTAACTTCTGGTGAATTATCTGGTTCCACTGATAATACTGTTGCAATTACACACACATCATTTCTAAAATCTTTAGGAAATAATGGGCGAATTGGTCTATCAATCGCTCTTGAAGTAAGAATTGCCTTATCTGCTGGCTTTCCTTCTCTTTTTGTGTATCCTCCTGGAATTTTTCCGTACTGAATAAAGTTTTTCTTCATAATCTACTGATAAAGGAAAAAAGTCAATTCCTTCTTTAGGTTCTTTAGAAGCTGTAACATTAACCATTACAACAGTCTCTCCATATCTAACCATTACACTTCCATTTGCAAGTTCTGCTATTCTTCCATTTTCAATTATTAATTTTCTTCCTGCAAGTTCTGTTTCAAAAGATTTAAACATAAATCTACCTTCTTTCTATTTTTTATTTTAGAAGTTAGTATTTAGCAGTTAGAGCTTAAAAGGTATAAAATGTATTTTTGCCTTCTAACCTCTAACTTCTAATACTAGCTTCAATTTTTAATATACCTAGAGGCGCTCCGCAATAAACGCAAAACGCCTCCACATTTTAACTATTTTCTTAAACTTAATTTTTCAACTATGTCTTTATATCTTGTTTCATCTTTTTTAGATAAATAGTTTAAAAGATTTCTTCTTTTACCAACCATTTTTAAAAGTCCACGTCTAGAATGATTATCCTTTTTATGAATTCTTAAATGTTCAGTAAGTTCATTAATTCTTTCTGTTAAAAGAGCAATTTGAACTTCTGGAGAACCAGTATCTTTTTCATCTCTTTTATAAGTTTGAATTATTTCTTGTTTTCTCTCCTTAGTCATTTTTTAATACACCTCCATATTGTTTTGATTTGCCATTTTTCTGAGCATAAGAATAGGTGTTAATCGCCTTAAGCTAAGAAAAAGGTAAGTCAAACTAAATTATACGTTAACATTTTACTACATTTTGCAAGTAAATGCAAGTGTTTTTCAATATATTATGTGTTTTTTTCAAAAAAATATAAATAAAAACTTAAATGTTTATCTATTCTTCTCCAATAATTTCCAATTCTAATTCAATTTGTTTTCCAGTCTTTTCTAATACCGTTTTTTTCACATACTCAATCAATTTTAAAATATCACTTGAAGTTGCTTTTCCATTATTTATAATAAAACCTGCGTGCTTATCTGAAACCATAGCTTCACCAATTTTCATTCCTTTAAGACCACATCTATCAATAATTTCAGCAGTTACAAAATCTTCGCCTCTTTTAAAAGTACTTCCCGCAGACGGTTTATCATATGGTTGTTTATCTTTTCTTAGTCTTTGAAATTCCTTAATTTTTTCTTCAATTTCATTTTTTTTCCCTTTTTTTAGTTTTAAAGTAGTTTCTAAAATTATACTTTTTCTTTCAAAAAATATGCTTTTTCTATATGAAAATTTGTGTTCATCAAGACCAATTTCTTTAATATTTCCGGTTGTAGTCCATGTATATTGTCTCAAAAACAATATCTTTCATTTCTTTTCCATAAGCTCCTGCATTCATCTTGATTGCTCCTCCGAATTGTTCCGCGGAATTCCGAGAAGCAAACTCAAATCCTTCTATTTCACTTTTTAGTAATTCCTGAGAAACAATCGCATTTTTATTTCCAGCACCGAATTTTTACAAAAACATCTTCTCCTTTTTCAATTATTTCGAACTTATCTATCTCAATTTTACAAATAATTCCTCTAAATCCTTTATCTCTAACAAGCAAATTACTTCCATTTCCTAAAATAAAAAGAGGAATTTTATTTTCTTTCGAAAAATTTAATATAAACTTAATATTTTCTGCACTATCTATTTTAATGAAAACATCGGCTTTCCCTCCTGTTTTAAAGCTAGTATGTTTAGACATATCTTCATCTATAAAAACGTTTTTATCGCCTAAAATCTCTCTTAATAAGGCTATATCTCTTATCATAGCATTCCTCCTATGCTTTCTATTTTATCATATTTTTATTATATTTAATAGTATTTTATGAAAAAAATAACAAACGAGTCTTAAGATTTACCCCTTAAGACCCATTTGCACTCATAATTCTGCAAATCTTGCGAAAATCATAAGATTTTGAGGCTTTGCTTAATCTGGCAGTTTAATCCTAAATGGACTCGTCGGTTTCTTTCCACTCTGCACAGTAGCCCCAATCCTAACAAGGACATATTTGGGGAGCTTTACGATAGGCAGGAACTCACGAGCTGCAATGCAAACCCCATCATACGAATAGTACGAAGAGATACTTTCCACATGCCCCCTTCTCAAAAAGTAAAGGTCACAGTTCCGCTTAACCTCTTCCCCCTTGTCTTTCAAAATCCAACTGTCCATAGCGATAGACTTGAGATGCTCGGGCATCGCTTCATAGAGTTCCATGTCAAGGGGAACGCCGTGGGCGCCGATTTTTACATTTTCAAAACCATTTGCAAGCGTCCAACTGTTTTCCTTGACCTTATTCCATCCGTACTCATTTCTTGTGAAGGTTACACCTGTAAGTGTATTGCTTGCCACCAGATAAACGCCAAGAACATTGCCGTTTTCGTCTTCTCTAACCCAGGGGTACCACCCATCTACATCTTCCTTCGGATAGAAGGCCTTCTTCTCGCACTCCTGAAAGGAATCAATCATAACGATGTTCCTAGAAGGGTTGTAACGAATGAAATTCTTTTTAAGAACCTCACCTAGCTTGGGATCCTTCCAAGCCTTGACCATAGGAATAAAATCCGTCATCTACAAAAACCTCTTTCTTGTTTTCTTGCAAATAATGCTAAAAAACGAACCAAAGCACTTTTGCTATATTAATTATACTATATTTTTTGCAAAATGTCAAAAAGCATGCTCTTTCGCGAACATGCTTTTTTTGTTTTAAAATTCCATTTTTTTCTCTATCCAATTTGCTAAATCTTCTATTTTTACTCTTTCCTGCTCCATTGTATCTCTATCTCTTACTGTTACTGTATTGTCTTTTTCAGTATCAAAATCTATTGTTATAGAGTAAGGTGTTCCAATTTCATCCTCTCTTCTATATCTTTTTCCGATACTTCCTGCCTCATCATAATCACACATAAACTTTTTAGATAACATATGATATACTTCTTCCGCTTTTGGAGAAAGTTTCTTTGATAATGGTAAAACTGCTGCCTTAAATGGTGCAAGTGCAGGATGCAATTTTAATACTGTCCTTTTATCTCCTTCTGGTAATTCTTCTTCTTCATAGCTATTGCATAAAAAAGCAAGTAATACTCTATCTGCTCCAAGTGATGGTTCTATGCAATATGGCACATATCTTTCATTTGTCTCATCATCTAAATATGTTAAATCTACTTTTGAATGTTCTATGTGTTTTCCTAAATCAAAATCAGTTCTATCTGCTATTCCCCAAAGTTCTCCCCAACCAAATGGAAACGCAAATTCTATATCTGTTGTTGCATTACTGTAATGGCTAAGTTCTTCTTTTTCATGATCTCTCAAACGAATATTTCCTTCTTTCATTCCGAAGTGATAAAAGCCAATTTTTGCAAAAATCTTTCCAATATTCATGCCACTCTAAGTCTGTACCTGGTTTGCAAAAGAATTCTATTTCCATTTGTTCAAACTCTCTTGTTCTAAATGTAAAGTTTCCTGGTGTTATTTCATTTCTAAATGCTTTACCTATTTGTGCAATTCCAAAAGGAATTTTTCTTCTTGTTGTTCTTACGACATTTCTAAAATTCACAAATATTCCT
>JAAWDU010000064.1 GCA_022793905.1 Clostridia bacterium | reverse complement strand
GTTCAGCAGTAAGAATTAGAAAGAGAACAAGTCATATAACAATAGTATTAAAGGAAAGAGATTAGAAAGGAGGAAAAAAAGCAATGGGACAAAAAATGCATCCACATGGATTAAGAGTTGGTGTTATTAAAGATTGGGACTCAAAATGGTATGCTGATAAGAAAAATTTTTCAGATTACTTAGTAGAAGACCACAAAATCCGTGAATATGTTAAGAAAAAATTATTTATTAGTGGTATTTCAAAAATAGTTATTGAAAGAACTACTAAATTAGTTAAAGTTAATGTTTATACTGCAAAACCAGGACTAGTAATAGGAAAAGGTGGAAGTTTAGTTGAAACATTAAAAACTGATTTACAAAAGATGATTGGAAAAGATGTTAAATTAGACATAATTGAAGTTAAAGATATAGATACTAATGCACAATTAGTATCAGAGAATATTTGTGCGCAATTAGAAAAGAGAATTTCATTTAGAAGAGCAATGAAACAAGCAATGTCAAAAGCTATGAAGGCAGGAGCGCTAGGAATAAAAACTTCTGTATCTGGAAGATTAGCTGGTGCTGATATGGCAAGAACAGAATTTTATAAAGAAGGTACTATACCACTTCAAACTTTAAGAGCTGATATAGACTATGGGTTCTATGAAGCTGATACAACTTATGGAAAAATAGGTGTAAAAGTTTGGATTTATAAAGGAGAAGTTCTTCCAAGCAAAAAAACTAAAGCTAGAGAAGGAGGAGAAGAATAATGCCATTAATGCCAAAAAGAACAAAATATAGAAAAATGCAAAAGGGTAGAAATAGAGGTAAAGCAACACGCGGAATAACAGTAACAGATGGAGAATATGGATTACAAGCAACAGGAGCTGGGTTAATTAAATCAAATCAAATTGAAGCTGCACGTATCGCTATGACACGTTACATTAAAAGAGGTGGTAAAGTTTGGATAAAAATATTCCCAGATAAACCAATTACTAAAAAGCCTGCTGAAACTCGTATGGGTAAAGGTAAAGGAGCGCCAGAATATTGGGTTGCAAAAGTAAAACCAGGAAGAGTAATGTTTGAAATATCTGGTATTCCAGAAGATATAGCAAAAGAAGCCCTAAGACTTGCTGCAAATAAACTACCAGTAAAAACAAAATTTGTAGTAAAAGAAAATAACGTAGGTGGTGATGAGTAGATGAAGATTAATAAAATAAATGAAATGACTTCACCAGAACTTGAAAAAGAATTAGGTGAATTAAAAACAGAATTATTTAAGTTAAGATTTAGTCTAGCAACAAATGGGTTAGATAACCCAATGAAAATTAAAGAAGTTAAAAAGGATATTGCTAGAATAAATACTGTTCTTAGACAAAGAGAATTAGAAACTGCTAAGAAAGGAGCAAATGACTAATGGAAAGAAACCTTCGTAAAGTTATGATTGGTACAGTAACATCAGACAAAATGGATAAAACAATAGTTGTATCAGTTGAAACAAGTGTAAGACATAAAACTTACCAAAAAACAATGAAAAGAACTTACAAATTAAAAGCTCATGACGAAAAAAATGAATGCCATATTGGCGATAAAGTCAAAGTAATGGAAACAAGACCTTTATCTAAACAAAAAAGATGGAGAGTTGTTGAAATTCTTGAAAAAGCAGAAAAATAGAAAAGTTAAAGCTTTAGATTTTAAGGAAGGAGGAACTTGAAAAATGGTTCAACAACAAAGTATATTAAAAGTTGCTGATAACACTGGTGCAA
The DNA here is from genome assembly GCA_022793905.1 of Clostridia bacterium. Classification (GTDB taxonomy): domain Bacteria; phylum Bacillota; class Clostridia; order TANB77; family CAG-508; genus JAAWPK01. The sequence goes on along the minus strand of JAAWDU010000064.1, from coordinate 8,087 downwards.
AGGAAATTATGTGCATCAGATGCTTAGGCGGTTCATATAGAAGATATGCAAAGATTGGAGATGTAATAGTTGCTTCTGTTAAAGATGCTACACCAGGAGGAGTTGTAAAAAAAGGAGACGTAGTAAAAGCAGTTGTAGTTAGAAGCAAAAGAGGAGTAAGACGTGCTGATGGTTCATATATTAAATTTGACGAAAATGCAGCAGTAATAATTCGTGAAGATGGAACTCCAAAGGGAACTCGTATATTTGGTCCAGTAGCTAGAGAATTAAGAGAAAAAGAATATATGAAAATTCTTTCACTAGCTCCAGAAGTTCTTTAATCCGTGCGTTTTAAATGTCCTGTGGACATTTAAACGCTACGGATTAAAGATGCGAAAAAATAGCTGAATAAAAAAGAGGTGAATATTAATGAAAATAAAAAAAGGTGATACAGTTATAGTTTTGTCTGGAAATGACAAAGGCAAAAAAGGCGAAGTTTTAGAAATTATGCCAAAAGCTGAAAAAGTAATTGTAAAAGGTGTAAATGTTAGAAAAAAACACGTAAAACCTAAAAAACAAGGTGAAGAAGGTGGAATAATATCAGTAGAATGTGCTATACATAATAGCAAATTAAGCGTGGTATGTCCAAAGTGTAATAAACCTACAAGAATAGGTTATGAAATAGATAAAGATGAGAAAGTGCGTGTTTGTAGAAAATGTGGAGCAAAATTAAAATAGTAAATTTAAGAAAGGAGGAATTATAGGAATATGGAAAAACTTAGAGAACAATATCAAAAAGAAGCAATTCCAGCATTAATGAAAAAATTTAACTATAAATCTATTATGGAAGTTCCAAAATTAGAAAAAATAGTTATAAATATAGGATTAGGAGATATAAGAGATAATCCAAAATCATTAGAAAATGCAATGAATGACTTGAGCTTAATCACAGGTCAAAAGCCAATTATTACAAAGGCAAAAAAATCAATAGCTGCATTTAAATTAAGAGAAGGTGCAAATGTAGGTTGTAAAGTAACTTTAAGAAGTGAAAAAATGTATGAATTTGCATACAAATTATTTAATGTTGCAATGCCAAGAATAAGAGATTTCAGAGGAGTGTCAGATAAGGCATTTGATGGAAAAGGAAATTATTCTATGGGAATAAAAGAGCAATTAATTTTCCCAGAAATAGAATATGATAAAATTGACAAGTTAAGAGGTATGGATATTATATTTGTTACAACTGCTGAATCTAATGAAGAAGCAAAAGAGCTATTATCTCTTTTAGGAATGCCATTTAAAAATTAGAGTAGAAAGGAGATAAGAAACTCGTATGGCAAAGAAATCAATGATAATAAAACAGCAAAGACCACAAAAATATAAAACAAGAGAATATAATAGATGCAAGATTTGTGGTAGGCCACATGCTTATATTAGAAAATATGGAATTTGTCGTGTATGCTTTAGAGAATTAGCGCACAAAGGTGAGATTCCAGGTGTAAAAAAAGCAAGTTGGTAGTCTAGAAATTAGAAGTTAGAAATTAGAATAGAGAATTTTAGAAAAGGAGGAAAAAATCCATGAATACAACTGACCCAATAGCTGATATGTTGACAAGAATAAGAAATGCTAATTCAAGTAAACATAAAACAGTAGATATACCTGCATCAAAAATGAAAACAGCAATAGCTGATATATTATTTAAAGAAGGATATATTAAGTCATTCGAAGAAATCTCAAATGATGTACAAGGTACAATAAGAGTTACTTTAAAATATGACGAAAAAGGAAATAGAGTTATAGCAGGAATAAAAAGAATAAGCAAACCAGGTTTAAGAGTATACGCTTCTAGAGAAGATTTACCAAAAGTTTTAAATGGTTTGGGAATTGCTATAGTATCTACATCAAAAGGAATAATGACAGACAGAGAAGCAAGAAAAGTAGGTCTAGGAGGAGAAGTTCTAGCCTATGTATGGTAGTCTAGAAATTAGATTACTAAAAATTATAAATTAGAAGAGGTGAATAAGAATGTCAAGAATAGGAAACAGCCCTATTTTAGTACCAGAAGGTGTTGAAGTAAATGTTCAAGGTAATCATGTTTCTGTTAAAGGGCCAAAAGGAACTTTAGAAAGAGATATAAACGAAAAACTAGTTCTAAAAATAGAAGATGGTAAAATTATTGTAGAAAGACCAAATGATGAAACAGAAATGAAAAGCTTACATGGTTTAACAAGAACATTAATAAACAATATGGTAATAGGAGTTAAAGAAGAATATAGTAAAGAATTACAAGTAAATGGTGTTGGTTACAGAGTACAAAAACAAGGAAATGACTTAAACCTTAACTTAGGATATTCACATCCTGTAATATATAAAGCACCACAAGGAATATCTTTTGATGTACCAAACCCAAATACAATAATAGTAAAAGGAATAGATAAAGAATTAGTAGGTCAAACAGCAGCTGAGATTAGAACAAAGAGACTACCAGAAGTTTATGGTGGAAAAGGAATTAAATACAGCTATGAAGTTATTAGAAGAAAAGAAGGAAAGACAGGTAAAAAATAGAAATTAAATAACTTAAAGCAAACTATTTAGAAAGGAGAATAAGAAAATGGTTTCAAAAACAGATAGAAAACTTGAAAGAGAAAGAAGACACAAACGTGTTCGTACAAAAATTTCTGGAACAGCAGAACGTCCAAGATTATGTATGTATAGAAGTAATACAGGAATATATGCACAAATAATAGATGATATAGCTGGAAATACTCTAGTATCAGCTTCTACAATGGATAAAGAGATAAAAGAAAAACATTCAAATAAAGAAGCTGCAAAAGAAGTTGGAACTTTAATTGCTAAAAGAGCTGGAGAAAAGAAAATTAAAACAGTAGTTTTCGATAGAAGTGGATATATATATCACGGTGTTGTAAAAGAACTTGCAGAAGCAGCACGTGAAGGAGGACTAGAGTTTTAAATTATAAAGATAAGGAGGAAATCTTAAAAATATGGAAGAAAATAATGGCCAAATGGAATTAAAAGAAAAAGTTGCTGCTATCTCAAGAGTTGCTAAAGTTGTTAAAGGTGGTAGAACTTTTAGATTTAGCGCAGTAGTAGTAGTAGGAGACGAAAATGGACACATTGGAGTAGGTTCTGGAAAAGCAGCAGAAGTTCCTGACGCTATAAAGAAAGCAATCCAAGATGCTAAGAAAAACTTAGTAGAAGTACCAATTGTTGGAACAACTATACCACATGAATATATTGGAGAAGCAGGTTCAGCTCGTGTAATGTTGAAACCAGCAGAAAAAGGAACAGGAGTTATAGCAGGTGGAAGCGTAAGAGCTGTATTAGAGCTTGCAGGATATAAAGATATAAGAACAAAGGTTATTGGAACAAATAACCCAAGAAATGTTGTTAATGCAACAATAAATGCATTAAAGAATATGCTTACAGTAGAACAAGTTGCTAAAAAAAGAGGAAAAAAAGTAGACGAAATTTTATAATAGAAAGGAGGAAAGTAAATGAAACTAGGAGAATTGAAACCAGCAGTAGAAAAACAAAAAAGAACAAGAGTTGGACGTGGAATTGGTTCTGGTCTTGGAAAAACATCTGGTAGAGGTCATAAAGGACAAAAAGCTAGAACTGGTGGAGGTGTAAGACGTGGATTCGAAGGTGGTCAAACTCCATTGTATAGAAGACTACCAAAAAGAGGATTCACTAACATTCATGCTAAGAAATATATAGAAGTTACATTAACAATGTTAAATAAATCAGAAAAAACAGATGTAACAGCAGAAAGCCTTCTAGAAGAAGGAATTATTAGTAAAATAAATGACGGAATAGTAATATTAGGAACTGGCACGCTAGAGAAAAAATTAAATGTAAAAGCTAAAAGATTTACAAAGACAGCAAAAGAGAGAATCGAAAGTGCTGGAGGAAAGATTGAGGTGGTTTAATTGTTTCAAACAATAAAAAACGCATTAAAGAATCCAGACATAAGAAAAAAGTTATTATATACAGTGTTACTTATAGTGATTTTTAGACTAGGATGTTATATAACAGTACCAGGCGTTGATAGTGTTGCATTAACACAATCGCTTGGCGGACAAAATGGAATAACAGGACTTATAGATATGATTTCAGGAGGAGCTTTTTCAAGACTTTCATTATTTGCAATGAGTATAAGTCCATATATTACAGCATCAATTGTTATTCAACTTTTAGCAATGGTAATACCTGCACTTGAAAGACTTTCTAAAGAGGAAGGAGAAGCAGGCAGGGAGAAACTTAATAAATATACAAAAATGCTTACAATAGTACTTGCATTAATTGAGAGTTTAGGAATTTACCTTGCATATAAAAATTCTGGAATATTTGTGGATAATGGTATTTTAACAGCTACATTATTTGTAATATCATTAATTGGTGGTACATCAATACTTATGTGGCTTGGAGACCAAATTACAAATAAAGGAATAGGAAATGGAATTTCAGTAATTATTTTTGTTCGGAATACTTGCTGGACTTCCAAGTAGTGTAAGAACAATCTGGAATTTAATATTCGCTGGAGGAATGTTCTCTACAACAGGATTAATTACAGCGATTCGGAATATTAATTGGAGCAATAATATTAATTGGAGCAGTTGTATTTGTCCAACAAGCTGAAAGACGTGTACCAGTACAATATGCTAAAAAAGTAGTAGGAAGAAAAATGTATGGTGGACAAAATACTCATATACCATTAAAATTAGTTATGGCAGGAGTACTTCCAGTAATCTTTGCATCTTCATTTTTAACATTTCCAGCACAAATAATACCAATGTTTAACCCAGAAATAGCATCAGCATCAGGATTTTGGAATGTTGTTTACAATTTTTCAGCTGCTACATCATCATCAAGTGTACCACTTGGATATGCGATAGCAAATGCAATTGTATATTTAGTATTAATAGTAGCATTTACATTTTTTTATACTTACGCAACTTTCAATCCAGCAGATGTGTCAAACAATATTAAAAGACAAGGTGGATTTATCCCAGGAATAAGAGCTGGAAAACCTACAACAGATTATTTAACTTCAATAATATCTAAATTAACATGGTTTGGTGGGTTCTATTTAGCAGTAATTGCTATAATTCCAATGTTACTTAGATTTACAAGCTTGAATATAGCATTTGGTGGGACTTCAATATTAATCGTAGTAGGTGTTGCATTAGAAGTAGTAGACCAATTAGAGTCACAACTTGTTATGAGACATTACAAAGGATTCTTGGAGTAATTTTGACAGAAAAATAGAGAAAGAGGTAAAATATGATTTTAATAATGTTAGGAGCACAGCGGAACTGGAAAAGGTACTATAGCTGGAATATTGAGTCAAGAATTAGGTATTCCACAAGTTTCAACAGGAGATATTTTTAGAAAAAATATAGCGGAGGAAACAAAACTTGGAATAGAAGCTAACAAATATATTTCAAAAGGAGATTTAGTACCAGATGATATAACAGTACCTATGCTAGAAGAGAGACTAAAATGTGAGGATGCTAAATGTGGTGCAATTTTAGATGGTTTTCCAAGAACAATAGAACAAGCAGAAAAGTTAGACGAAATGTTAAGCAATATGGGGAAAAAGGTTGATTTAGTAGTAAATCTTGTAACACCAAAGGAAGAAATTATAGAAAGAATGTTAACAAGAATTGTTTGTACAAATCAAGATTGTAAGACAACTTATAATACTAAACTAAATCCTCCAAAGCAAGAAGGAATTTGCGATAAATGTGGTGCACCTTTAAAGCAAAGAAGTGACGATTCTGACCCAGAAGCTATAAAAAGAAGATTAGAAGTATATGAAGAAAAAACAAGCCCATTAACTGGCTATTATGAAGAAAAAGGAATATTACAGACAGAAACAGTAAGTCAAAAGATAAATAGAATGGGAATAGATGTTGCCAAAGATTTAGTAGAAAAGTTAAAAAAATAAAGAGGTGAAAAAAGGAAGTAGATATTTAATATCAAACTTCTAACATCTAGAATGATTGAGATAAAATCTAAACGTGAAATCGAATTAATTGAAGAAGCTTGCAAAATAGTTGCTCTTGTCCATAAAAAGTTAGAGGAAACAATAAGGCCAGGAATAACAACGTTCGAACTTGATAGAATTGCAGAAAAAATAATCAAGGAACAGCGGTGGTATTCCTGCCCAAAAAGGATATCCAAGCTATCAAAAAAATGTACCAGATTTCCCTAGCACAATATGTGCATCTATAAATGATGAAGTAATACATGGCATTCCATCAGATAGAGTTCACTTAAAAGAAGGCGATGTTGTCAGCATAGACTTAGTTGCATTAAAAAATGGATATAATGGCGATGCTGCAAGAACACATATAGTAGGAGAAGGTTCAAAAGAAGCAGTAAAATTAGTAGAAGTAACTAAAAAAGCTTTTTTTGAAGGAATAAAATTTGCAAAACCAGGATTTAGGATTGGAGACATATCACATGCAATAGGAGAATTTGTTACCAAAAACGGATTTTCAGTTGTAAAAGAATTTCAAGGACATGGAATTCGGTCGAGGAATGCATGAAGATCCAGGAATTCCAAATTATGGAAAAGCAGGAAGAGGTCCAAAGATAGAAAGCGGTATGACTCTTGCAATTGAACCTATGGTGATTGCAGGAAAACCTGATATTTGTGAACTTGATGATGGATGGACAATCGTGACTGAGGATGGTAGTATTTCAGCTCATTATGAAAATACAATTTTAGTTACAGAAAATGAACCAAAAGTATTGACAATACTTTAGAAATACGATATAATTGATTAGTTAATTATAAAAATAAATAATTTTTTAAAAAATATTAGGAGGAATGTAGGTTGGCAAGAGAAGATGTAATTGAAGTAGAGGGTACAGTTGTAGAGACATTACCTAATACAACATTTAAGGTAGAACTTACAAATGGACATCAAGTATTAGCTCATATATCTGGTAAACTAAGAATGAATTATATAAAAATATTACCAGGCGATAAAGTGAAATTAGAATTATCACCATATGATTTAACAAAAGGACGTATTACATGGCGTGATAAATAACAATCTACAAATAAAGTTTAACGAAGCAAAAAAGGGAGGGTTACAAAATGAAAGTAAGACCATCAGTGAAAAAAATGTGCGAAAAGTGCAAAATCATTAAAAGAAAAGGTGTTATAAGAGTAATTTGTGAAAATCCAAAACACAAACAAAGACAAGGGTAACCTTATGATTTGGTATTAACACAAATTTCGATGCGGCTGTAACAAATTTGTGTTTATATATATTTATTAAAATATCTCTTAAATACAAATTTAAGAGAAGCAAAAAAATGGAGGTGTTTAAAAGCATGGCTCGTATAGCAGGAGTTGATTTACCTAGAGAAAAAAGAGTAGAAATAGGCTTAACTTACATCTATGGAATAGGTGTAGCAAGTGCAAACAAAATTCTTAAAGAAGCTGGAGTAAACCCAGATACTAGAGTAAAAGATTTGACAGATGACGAAGTAAATAATATCAGAAAAATAATCGATGGAAGTTACAAAGTTGAAGGTGATTTAAGAAGAGAAATTGCTCTTAATATCAAAAGACTTACAGAAATTGGTTGTTATAGAGGATTAAGACATAGAAGAAGCTTGCCAGTTAGAGGACAAAGAACAAAGACAAATGCACGTACAAGAAAAGGTCCTAGAAAATTAGTAAGCAGAAGTAAGAAATAAGGAGGAGGAATATCCAAATGGCTAATAAAAATGTAACAAGAAAAACACCTAGAAGAAATAGGAAGAACATTGATAAAGGTTCTGCTCATATTCATTCTAGTTTTAATAATACAATCGTTACAGTTACAGATGTACAAGGTAATGTTATTTCTTGGGCAAGTGCTGGTGAACTCGGCTTTAAAGGTTCAAGAAAAAGTACACCATTTGCAGCAGGTCAAGCTGCTGAAACAGCTGCAAAAGCTGCTATGGAACATGGACTTAAAACAGTAGAAGTATATGTAAAAGGTCCTGGTTCTGGTAGAGAAGCAGCAATAAGAGCCCTTCAAACAGCAGGTCTAGAACTAAGCAGCATAAAAGATGTAACACC
>JAAWDU010000063.1 GCA_022793905.1 Clostridia bacterium | reverse complement strand
TAAAGCTACCTGTGTGTGTGTGTGTGTGTGTGTGTGTGTACAGCGCCAAGGGTTTCAGCTGTTGCTATTTTTCTTTCCTTCATTCCTTTTTCTTCCTCCTAGTTGCTTTTTTTTGATTGCCTGGTTTTATGCTATTATTATAAACAAAACTAATTCATTTGTCAACTGGTAATTTTTTACAGTTTTTTCTTTTCACATAATTGTGAAAAATATGTGTTTTTTATTGACATAATGTTTTATATATAATATAATATTTTAGACAGGCAAATTTTTGCCTTTCATATAGCAGGGTAACTCATTTATTGGGTTACAAAACAACATGTGAAGACAGGAGGAACAAAATGTCAAAGTTCAAAAGGAAGCTTCTCACATTTGTTGTTGCGTTAGCCATGTTGCTTTCGCAACTTCCTATGTGTGAAGCAAGCGCCATGTCTGGTGGGGACTCTTCAAAAAATTCTGATGAGTTTGTTGAAGTCAGTCTCAGTCAGGAAAGCCCTCAGCTTCAGTTTGTGAAAGGTAAAACGTATATCCTTTCTTACCAGACACAAGAAGCAGGTTGGCGAGTTTTCGAACTCAAGTACAATGTCGGGAATGAAGGCATTCAAACTGCTGAGGTAGGTACAGATAATGACTATCTCACAATTGAGGATTATCCTTCGACCATTCCTGGAATTGTATCGGTCAAGCTCGTATGCAAAAGCTGTAACATCAATTCAATAGCCGTTCGGTTTATCAATGATGTTACAAAGCAAGTACAGGAACACTCCTTTGAGGCCGTGGTTGTTGAGTCTCAGTCTGTAAATCAGCAGGACAATTACACTGATAATGAGTATGTTGATGACACAGAAAACGGCTCAAACACCCCCCCCGAGCAGGTTCCCGAGCCTGAACCCGAACCTGAGCCCGAGCCTGAACCCGAACCTGAGCCCGAGCCCGAGCCTGAGCCCGAGCCTGAGCCCGAGCCTGAGCCCGAGCCTGAGCCTGAGCCCGAGCCTGAGCCTGAGCCCGAGCCTGAGCCCGAGCCTGAGCCTGAGCCTGAGCCTGAGCCTGAGCCCGAGCCTGAGCCTGAGCCCGAGCCTGAGCCTGAGCCTGAGCCTGGCCCTATTGTGCTTGATACCACCAATTGGAAGTTTGAAGCAGTTTCTGGAACATACAATGGTTATCCGCATACTGCAGTTGTTACTGGTCTGCCCGATGATATAGAGATTATTGTACATTATACCAATAACTCACGGACAAACGCAGGTAATCAGACTGCAACTGCTACCTTCGAGCTTCCTGACGGCTATGTACTTCCTGAGGGTATGGAGTACATGGAAACCGAAATCAACATCGCAAAAGCAAAATTTCCTGCGCTCTCTACTCAAAATGTACATACCATTTATGGTCCATGTAGATATGTAATTGACTATGAAAATGGACTCCCTCCAGGAGTCAGTGTCAATTACGAGGTAGATGGCGTTGACGTGGGAAATGAGTGTGTCTTTAATGATACAGGTTCTCATGTTGTTACAGCAACTTTTGAAGTAGATGACCCTGAAAACTACGAAACCCTTGACCCCATCAAATATGCATACAATTTGGCTTCTAACTATAAAAAGCAATTGTATACATTGGATGTGAGCGCAAGCGACGTGGTTGATAACAAAGTCAACGTAAGCATCAGAGTGCTGTACAATACAATGCTCGACCTTCCTGACAACTTTAGCCTGAGCAATATGCAGTTCGATTTATTGTATAACTCTGAACTGCTTGAGCTCGATAAGTCTGCTATGACTTACTGGAATGGTTTTGATCTCGCTTTTCAATCAGGGAAAGATGGCAAAACATTCTACAGTATAGCTAAATCAGGGCTTGCCATGGCAGATAGAACAGAAGTTGTAAACTATGTGTTTACACTCAAGGATCCAAATGCTACAGATATTAGTTTCAATGTATCTAATATCATCGGCATGGCAGACTCCTCAGGAAAGAATAACTATGGTGCACCTGGTTCCGGAGTTATCATCAACTCTACACTGTCTCAAAATGTGTACAATGTTGACACGGATAGCTACTTGAACAAATTACCCAGCAAAACCTCTACTGCTACAGTAGAGACTACTACCGAGGTTACTGTGGACTCTGACGAGACTACTACCGAGGTTACTGTGGACTCTGACGAGACTACTACCGAGGTTACTGTGGACTCTGACGAGACTACTACCGAGGTCGCTGTGGACTCTGACGAAACTACTACCGAGGTCACTGTGGACTCTGACGAGACTACTACCGAGGTTACTGTGGACTCTGACGAGACTACTACCGAGGTTACTGTGGACTCTGACGAGACTACTACCGAGGTTACTGTGGACTCTGATGAAACTACTACCGAGGTCGCTGTGGACTCTGTCGAGACTACCACCTTCTAATCCATTTTCACATGCAAAAAGGGAACCCTTTCATAGGGTTCCCTTTTTATGTCTATATATTTAATTCATTTATTAAATTTATCTCTTTTCAGACATTGACACAATTTTAATGTCATAGTAATCATAAAAAAATAGGAAAATTATTGTATGTATATTATGAAAGGAGTTGATTTAATGTCTGCAAGAAGAGTAAACGGAAAACTAAACATTGTTGGCAAAAACATATCTAAATATAGAGTTGCAAAAAATTGGTCTCAAGATGACTTAACTAGAGAATTAAACCTTATAGGCTTACCCTTTCACAAAAACGACATTCAAACTATTGAAACATATAAAAGAACCGTTAGAGCATGTGAGCTTTGGTTTTTAGCAAAAGTCTTTAATGTTACCCTTGAAGACTTTTTCACTGGTATAGAAGATGAACTTAAATTTAATGCATAATATTTTACTTCTCTCTATTAGAGTACTTTTAATAGTACTCTTTTTTATTACTTTATTATTATACATTAACTTATAAATTAAATCAATACTTTCTAGTATTTTTTTTGATTTTTTTTCAACAAAAAGATAATATATTTTAATCAGTCATATAATACAAAAAAAATAATATATTTTACATATGAACAGATTAAAACTATTTTTATTTAATACAGTAATTTTAACCATAGTATCATTATTTATGGGGTTAATAAATATATTCTTTGACATATATGTTGCAAATAAGCTTGGTAGTGAAGGAGCACGGCATATTTGAACTTATCATGTCAATATTTATGTTTGCAAGTACATTTGCGAACTCTGGTATAAGTCTTGCAGCAACTAGAATTGTAGCTGAAGAACTTGATGGCAATAATGGAAAAGGGTTAAAAACAGCTATGAAAAAATGTATTTTGTACAGCCTATTTTTTGGTATAATAGCATGTTTACTTCTCACTGCATCTGCGAAATATTGTTCATCTGTACTTTTACATGGAAAAATAACACCTATTCCACTTTATATAATGGCAATAAGTCTACCATTCAGTTCAGTGATAACTTCCCTTAGTGGGTACTTTACGGGAATAAGAAGAGTTTCAAAGACGTCTGTAAGTAGAATTCTTACAATGCTACTTCAAATATCTTTTACATGTCTATTTCTTTACCTCTTCCCTTCAAATAACTTAAGTATAGTATGCACTTATTTAATTTTAGGAATGGCATTGTCTACAATTTTTGAATTTATATTAACATATATTTTATACATAGTAGACTTAAGAAAAAAACTAACAAGAAGCATTTCAGGAGAAACTTATCTAAAAAAGATACTAAGAATAGCTTTACCTGTAGCTATAACATCATATATCCGCTCTGGACTTTCAACATTAAAGCAAATGTTAATTCCTTTTAGTTTGGAAAAATACTCAGTTTCTTGTGATGAAGCACTATCACAATATGGTCAAATTAATGGAATGACAATGCCAATAATAATGTTTCCTTGCATAATAATTACATCATGTGCCAGTCTCCTTATTCCAGAATTTGCAAGATATAATTTAAAAAAAGACTTTACAAGAATGAATCAAGTGACATCTTTCATTTTTAAGTTCACTTCATTCTTTAGTATATGTATAATTGGAGTTTTTCTTACATTTCCAGAAGAAATTTGTTACTTTATTTACCATAATTTAGAAATTACAGATTTCTTAGTATTACTTTGTCCTTTAATTATTCTAATTTACTTAGATAAAATTATAGATGCAATGCTTCGTGGGCTAGATAAGCAAGTGGGAGTCATGTTCTGTAACATCTTTGATCTAATATCAACTATTATTTTAATATATACTATTGTTCCAGTTTTTGGTATATATGGTTACATAGCAATTATTGCTATAAGTGAACTTTTAAATTTTACAATAAGCCTAATTCAGCTATATAAAGCAACTCATTTTAAATTTGACTTTATATCCTATGTAATTATACCTTCTGTATTGGTTTTGACAACAAAATTTTTGTTTGATGTAATTGACGATTATATTGAATATGATGTTGGATTTGTTATCTTTAAAGTTCTTATATTCATTGGTGTGTATCTACTTTTACTTGGAACATTCAATATATTCAAGTTTATTAGAAACAAGAAAATTTTTTGTATTAGATGCACAAAATAAAAGTGCCAGTTTAGAATACTGGCTACTTTTATTACTTATTCTTTATTTCTTCAAGTGCAATTGCAAGTTGATCTGGGCAAGATGTGCTTCTTGCTCCACATGGAATTCCTTTTAAAATTTTTATAACTTCATCAATTTTTCGTCCTTCTGCAAGTTTACTCACACCGAACTGTATTCCCTGCACAACCGCCAACAATATTGATTTTCTTTATAATCCCTTCTTCAACTTCAATAATCATCTCTTTTGAGCATACTCCACTTGGAGTAAATCTATATTCCATAAACTTTTTTTACCTTTCTTATAAATCTATTTAACTTCCTTTGCAAGTACAATAGTTCTAAGTTTTCCATCATCTGTACATGTTGAAAGTGTAATCTCTCTTAATCCTCCGAGTATCTCTATTGTAGAAAGATGCATCTGTTGCTGCTGCTTCAAAAATATTATACACTTCATAAGTTATCTTTGAACCAGATGTATCTGTTATATATATTTTATCCCCATTAGTTAGTTTTTTCAAATTTGAGAAAAATAATGCATTTCTATAATTATGTCCAGAAATTACTGTATTTCCTACTTTATTAATTCCCACACCTGCACTATATCCAACTGCTATTTTTATTGCATTAGGTGTTGCTTTTTCAAGTATTGGATATTCAATATTAATTTTAGGAATTGAAATTGTTCCAAGTACTTCATAGCCTCCATACTTTGTTTTTTTACCAGAACCAGACCCTGTAGCCTGATTTTGATATAATGAACTATTAATATCTAGTGAACCAAGTTCACCTCTATCTCCTATATCTGCAGGACCAGTTGGCACTTCATTTTTAGGTTGCCCTACAGTTGTTTCAAATATATTTACTGCTTCTTTTGCACTTGTTTCTATATAATATCTATTATATACAGACCATCCAAAATATCCAATTAACACAAGTATTCCAAGTATTGCTACAACTAGTAATACTGTCAACGCTCCGTTAAATTTACTATTAAACATACAAATCCCTTCTTTCTACGAATCTATTCATATATATATATTATAACATATTTTTCGAAATTTGTATATGCTTTTTTTACACAATTTTTGTTCCTAAAGCCTTACCTGCTAAAATATGATAATGTAGATGTAAAACCTCTTGTCCTGCATCTTTACCACAATTTGTAATCACTCTAAAACCATTTTTATCAATTCCTTGTTCTTGAGCAATTTTGTTTATTGCTTGAAAAATCTTTCCGAAACAAATAATAATCTTCATCTTTTGCATCAATTACAGATGAAATATGCTTCTTTGGTATTACTAGTATATGCACTGGTGCTTGTGGATTTATATCTTTAAATGCAAGAACCTCTTCATCTTCATAAATTATGCTTGATGGAATTTCTTTATTAATTATTTTGCAAAATATACAATCCTCCATATTTATTTCCTCCTTATTTTATTAAAACAGCTTTAATGCGTCTTACACCTGCTGAAGATGCTTCTTCTTTCTTTATCTTAAATGTTCCAAGAAGCTTTGTATGTTCTACATGTGGTCCTCCACATATTTCCTTACTGAAATCGCCTATTGTATAAACTTTTACTCTATCTCCATATTTATTTTCAAATAGTCCTATTGCTCCACTCTCTTTAGCCTCATCATAACTCATTTCTTCACAAGTTACCTTTAAATCTCTTTGAATTTGTTCATTTACTATTCTTTCAACTTCTTCAAGTTCTTCTTTTGTAACCTTCTGATGATGTGCGAAATCAAACCTTAGTCTTTCTGTTGTTATATTTGAACCTTTTTGTGTTGCATGTTCTCCTAATACTATCTGCAAAGCCTTATGCAAAAGATGAGTTGCAGTATGATATGCAATTGTTTGCTCGTTTTGCTCAGCTAAACCTCCTTTAAACTTCTGCTCTGACCCTAGCCTTGACTTTTCTTGATGTTCTTTAAATAATCTATCAAAATTACTCAAATCAATTTCAAAACCATTTTCTTCTGAAATTTCCTTTGTGACTTCTTGTGGAAATCCATATGTTTCATACAATTTGAAAACTTCTTCTGCTGGAAGAATTTTTTTACCATTCTCTTTTAGTTTATTCAATTCCTTTAAAAGCTCTTTCTCCCCATTTTCTAGTGTTTTAATGAATTTTTCTTTTTCCTCTAATATAGTATTTATAATATTTTCCTTATTTTTTACAAGTTCTGGATACATTTCTCCTAGTATTTTTATATTTAATTGAATAAGATGTTCAATTTTATCAAGTCCTATTTCAAGTTTATTCAAATGTCTTATCATCCTTCTAATTAATCTTCTTAAAACGTATCCCCTATCAATATTACTTGGCTTTCCTCCATCTGCAATTATCATCATACTAGCTCTCAAATGTTCTGCAACAATTCTCCTACTTTCAATATTATCATTTTTTGCAAGTTCTGATAATTTATCCATCATAGGACTAAAAATCTCTGTATCAAATGGTGTTTCTTTACCTTGAAGTAACATATTAATTCTCTCTAGCCCTAAACCTGTATCTACATTTTTTTGTTTTAGCTTAGTATATTTTCCGGTCAGAATTCTTGTAATATTCCATGAACACATTATTCCAGATTTCTACGTATTTTCCACACCCACAAGAAGGATTACAATTATCTGAACATGGATTTTTTCCCGTATCATAAAAAATCTCTGTATCTGGGCCACATGGTCCTGTTTCTCCTGCAATCCACCAGTTATCTTCTTTCCCAAAATAATATATTCTTTCCTTTGGCATTCCATTTTCTTCCCAAAGTTTCGCTGTTTCTTCATCTCTTGGAGCATCTTCATCTCCTTTAAAACATGTCACAGATAGTTTTTCTATAGGAATATTAAGTTCTTTTGTTAAAAATTCCATACTGTATTTTATAGATTCTTTTTTGAAATAATCTCCAAGTGACCAATTTCCTAGCATTTCAAAAAATGTAAGATGTCTATTATCTCCAACCTCATCTATATCAACTGTTCTAAGACATTTTTGGTAATCTGCAAGTCTTATACCTTCTGGATGTTCTTCTCCAAGTAAATAAGGTACAAGTGGGTGCATTCCAGCTGTTGTAAATAGAACTGATGGGTCATTTTCTGGAATTAATGGGCTACTTGGAATTATGCTATGCCCATTCTTCCTAAAAAAGTTTAAAAATTTATTTCTTATTTCAATAGCATTCATTATAAAAACTTCCTTTCCTATTATTTACTTGTAGAGCCAAATCCTCCAACTCTTTCACCTTCTGCATTGTCTTCATCTATTGTTAAATATTTTTCAAATATCGCTTGTCCTATAGTATCTCCTTTTTTTATCTGTATATCTTCTTCTTTTATATTGTAAAAAGCAAACATAATATGTCCATCATTATCTGGATTTCCATAGTAATCTGCATCTACTACACCTATTCCATTTGCAAGTACTAATCCTTTTTTCTTTGGGTTTGAACTTCTATTACATAATTTTAAGTATTCATCTTCTTGCATATATGCTTTTAATCCAGTTTTTACTAAGCTTGGTGCCATTCCTTTTTTGAAAGAAGGAATAACAGTGTCTTCTGCTGATTCTACATCATATCCTGCAGATAACTTAGTTTTTCTTACTGGTAAATTTATTCCTGAATTTTCAAACCCCTTTGCAATCTCAAAACCTCTAACTTTTCCCATATTTAATCCTCTTTTCTATCTCTAAATTTGTTTTTTAGATTATATCACAGAAAAAATTAAAAGTCTAGACTAAATAACTACATCTCGTTTTAAGTATTGATTTTTTATTTCTCCTATCCCAATAAAATTATCCTTCTTACCATAAATCTTATAAAATCCATCTGCTTCATTCCATTTTAGTTTTACTCCGATTTAAAAATTGTTCTAGTTTTTTATCCTCAAGTTTTATTTTAATATTTTCTTGAAACACTTTTTCTAAAGTAATAAGTCTTTCTAAAATTTCATCATCGCTTAATCTTTCAAATTCTTCTAAAGTTATTGCTTGCTCTATTCCAAATTTTCCGCACTTTTATTCTTCTAAGATTACTCATGAAACCGAATCTCTCCGAAGAGATTTTGCTATATCTCTACAAAGTGACCTTATATATGTACCTTTTGAGGTATGTACTGTTATACTTATTTTTTTATTTTCTATATCTATTCTGTTTAAAGAAATATCAAAAATCTCTATTTCTCTTGCTTCTATATTTACGCTTTTTCCTTCTCTTGCATATTCATATAGCTTTTTTCCGCTTCACTTTTATTGCTGAATACATTGGTGGAATTTGTTTTTGTTTTCCAATAAAATTTTCCAAAATTGTTTGCACATGTGCCTTTTCTAAGTTTCTTATATCTACTTCTGTTTCTTCTATAATTTCTCCTTCAGCGTCTTCTGTTTCTGTCTTCTTTCCAAGAGTTATTTCGGCTTCATATATTTTATCATGTTCAATTAAATATTTTGATATTTTTGTTCCTTTTCCGAATAAGTAAAGGAAGGACACCAGTCGCTAGTGGATCTAGCGTTCCTGTGTGTCCTACCTTTGAATTCAATTTTTTCTTGACTTTATATACTATATCATGTGAAGTACAATTTTTAGGTTTATCTATAATTAAAATTCCATTCACTTTAAATCTATTCCTCCACTTTTAGAAAGTTCTTTACTCTATCTATTATTTTTTCTTTAGTCTGCTCAAGTGGAAAATGAATTGTACATCCACCAGCTCTAATATGTCCTCCTCCACTAAATATAGAGCAAACTTCTGCTACATTTACATATTCATTTGAACGAAGTGATACTTTAAATCCGATCTTCTATTTCTCTTAGGAATATTGATACTTCCACATTTTCAATATCTCTTCCAATCTCAACTAATCCTTCATGATCTCCAGGTTCTACTTTAAATTTTTTCTCATCTTCTTTAGTAATATATGTAAATGCAATTTTTCCTTCTTCAAAAAATTCCATTCTGTTTATTATAGTTTTTGTAAGTTCAAAATTTGCTTTAGTCTTACATTGTAATGTTTTTTTACAAATTTCTGATACATTTACTCCTATTTCTAAAAGTTTTGCTGTAATTTCAAATGTTCCTGCCGTTACTCCTTCATACCTAAAGCCTCCAGTATCTGTAATTATTCCTGTTAATGCACATGTTCCTATCTTTTTATCTAGGCTTATTCCCATATTATCTAATACAATAAGTAAAACTTGTGCACATGCTGGTGCAGTTGGTTCAACAAAATTATAATCTGCAAACATTGTATTTGTTCCATGATGATCTATTGATATTTTAACCTTTGCATTTTCATAATACTCTTCAAAACCTTTAAGTCTCTTAATGTCTGTACAGTCTAAAGCAATTCCCAAATCATAAGTGAAATCTTTTTTTCCTTCTTCCTTAATCTCTTCTGCTCCTGGAAGAAATTTAAAAGTTTTTGGGAGTGAAGGAATTACTATATCAACATTTTTCCCAAGTTTTTTCAATGAATGATACATCGCAAGTGAACTTCCGTACCGCATCTCCGTCCGGAGATTCATGTGTTAATATTACTATATTTTCTGCTTTCCCGAATTTCTTCCTTTATATTATCTAAAGTCATAAACTCCTCCATTAATCATCTTTTTTAGGTAAAATCTCTTTCAAGATTTGATCTATCTTAGCACCATATTTCATAGAGTCATCTAGCACAAATATTAGCTCTGGTGTTATTCTTAAATTAATTCTTTTTGCAATTTCAGTTCTTATATATCCAGCTGATTTCTTTAAATTTGCAAAAGTTTCTTTGGTATTTTTTGAATTTAATATACTTACATAAATTTTAGCATATTTAAAATCTGGTGTTATTTTAGTTTTAGTCACACTAATTAACCCTGTTATTTTAGGGTTTTTTAGTTCATAACTTATAATACTACTAATTTCTTTTTTTAGCTCTTCGTCTATACGACTAAGGCGGTTATTTGTTTTGTTATTCATCATATCTCCTCTATCTTTTTGTTTCTTCCATCACAAATACTTCTAAAGTGTCTCCTTCAATTAAATCATTATAATTTTCTACTTGAAGTCCACACTCATATCCGCTAGCTACTTCTTTTACATCATCTTTAAAACGTTTAAGTGATGAAAGTTTACCTTCATGTATTACAACATTGTCTCTTATGACTCTTACTCCTGCATTTCTACTTACTTTTCCATCTAATACATAGCATCCTGCAATTGTTCCAATATTGCTCACTTTAAAAGTCTGTCTTATCTCTGCATTTCCTACAATTTTTTCTTCAAATGTAGGGTCTAGCATTCCTTTCATGGCCGCTTCTACATCTTCTATCGCTTTATATATTACTGAATATTGCTTTATCTCTATATCTTCTTTTTTTGCCATTTCCTTTGCAATTGATTCTGGTCTAACATTAAATGCAATAATAATGGCATTTGCAACTTTTGCAAGTGTCACATCAGATTCTGTAACTCCTCCTACATTTGAATGTATTACTTTTACCTTAACTTCATCGTTTGAGATTTTTTCTAAACTATTTGTTACAGCTTCAACAGAACCTTGAACATCTGCTTTTACAATTAAGCTTAATTGTTTTAATTTATTTTTCTCTATTTGTGAGAATAAATCATTTAAACTTACTTTAGAAATAGCATTTATTGATTTTTCTCTTTCTTGGCGTTTTCTTCTTTCTATTAAATGTTTTGCTGTTTTCTCATCATCTACTTCATAGAATGTTTCACCTGCTTCTGGCACTTCTGTAAGTCCTGTAATCTCTACTGGTGTAGAAGGTCCAGCTTTTTTTACCTTTTTGCCTTTATCATTTACCATTGCTCTTATTCTACCTATAACAGAGCCCACTACTACTGTATCTCCTACATCTAATTGTCCACGTTGTACAAGCATTGTTGCAATTGGTCCTCTTGTTTTATCAAGCCTTGCTTCTATTACAACACCTTTTGATTGTTTGTTTGGATTGGCTTTTAGTTCTTGAACATCTGCAACAAGTAATACCATTTCAAGTAATCCATCAATATTTATTCTCTTCTTAGCTGATATTTCAACAAATACAGTATCTCCGCCCCATTCTTCTGGAACAAGTTCATATTTCATTAATTCTTGTTTAACTTTTTCTGGATTAGCTCCTTCAACATCTATTTTATTGATTGCAACAATTATAGGTATTCCTGCATTTTTAGCATGATTTATTGCTTCTACTGTTTGTGGCATAACACCATCATTTGCTGCAACAACAAGTATTGCAATATCTGTAACCTGTGCTCCTCTTGCACGCATACTTGTAAATGCCTCATGCCCAGGAGTATCTAAAAATGTTATTTCTCTTCCATTTATTTCCACTTTGTATGCTCCAATATGCTGTGTAATTCCTCCGGGCTTCTCCTTCAATTACATTAGTTGACCTTACAGCATCTAAAAGTGAAGTTTTTCCATGATCTACGTGTCCCATAACTACTATTACTGGTGGTCTTGGTTTTAAATCTTCTTCCCTATCATCTGTATCATCAAATAAAATATCTTCTTCTGTAACTACTTCTTTCTTTATTGCAGTTATTCCAAATTCTTGTGCAATTAGGAATGCTGTATCAAAATCTACATCATTATTTATTGTTGCCATAATTCCATAGTCCAAAAGTTTTTTTACGATTTCTCCTGTTGTTTTTTTCATTTCTTGTGCTAAATCTTTTACTGTTATAGTTTCTGGAATTGTTATTTCTGTAAGTTTGAATATTTTTTGTTTTGTTCTTTCTTCATCTGGATTATTTTTCTTCTTTCCTCTTTTTCCTCTTACTGTTGTTAAATCATAATAATCAAGCATTCCTCCTTCTGGGTCAGAAAACATATGAGATAATTTATTCTCTTGTTTTAAATTTCTCAATTTTCCAGAATCAAAATCTTCATTTCTGCCAGATTTTGAATTTTTTCTTTGTCTTGCTTCATCTCCAGAATTTTTACTACTATTTTTTTGCTTAATCATATTTCTGTTATATTCACGTGCATTGTCTTTTTCTCCAAGATCTTGAGCTATAATATTTTTAATATTTTTCTCAATTCCTTTTTCATCAAGCATTTTTTTGTTGTTTCTAAAATCATTATTATTATTGTTATTCCTATTTCCAAATTTTTGTCTATCTTGGCCATTCTTGAAGCCTCCATTGCTTCTCTCGTTTCTATTATTGTGTGCACTATTATTATTTTTATTCTCTCCAAAATTTCTTCCACGATTATCAAATCTTGGTTTATTTCCATAACCACGATTTTCTCCTCTATCTCGATTTTCAAAATTTTTTCTATTTCCTTGATTTCCTTGATTATTTTTTACAAAATTTGTTTTTTGTACTTCTTTTTGATTTTCTCTTTGCATAGGTTTTGCTTCTTGTTTTTGTTCTATCTTCACTTCTGGAACTTCCTCTTTCACTTCTTCTTTTTTTATTTCTTCTACCTTTTGTTCTTCTTTTTTAGCTTTAGAAGTAAGTCCAAATAGTTCACTTGCAGTCATAGGCTTAGAAGGTTTATCTCTATAAACTATATTGTATTCCTTATTTTTGCTTCTTTCTACAAATCCTACATCTTTCCTTGTTTTTTCATCTTTTAATTTTTTTTCTTCTTCTCTTTTTGCTAATTCCTCATCTGAAATAATTACCTCACGTCTTATTATTACAGGTGTGCTATTATTTTTTTCTTGTTTTTCTTTTTTTCCCTTTGACATTTCTTTTTCGATCTTACTCGCTTCCTCTCCTTCAATAGTGCTTAAATGACTTTTTATTTCAATTCCAAGCTTACTTGCCATATCAATAATTTCTTTGCTAGTTTTTTTCAATTTTTTTGCTAATTCATGTATTTTTACTTTTCCCATAGCAAATCACCCCCGATTATATTTTTCTAGTATTCCATCTGAAAAATTTTTGTCTGTTATCCCTATTATAGCCTTATTTTTTTTACCAATAATATGGCTTAAGTTTTCTATTGTACTTAATTCTATTACAGTTACTTCATTATTAGTACAAACATATTTTATGTTTTTTTTAGATTTTTCAGATGTATCTACCGCCACAATAACAAGCTTAGTTTTGTGTTTTTTAACACTATCTGTTACTGCATCCATACCTGAGATTACTTTTCCGTGACCTAGCACAAAGTCCGAGTATTCCCAGAATCTTATCACTTTCCGTCAAATATCACACCTCTTAATTCCTCATATTTTTTATCATCAACATTTGTCTTAAGTGCATTTTTCAGTCTATTACCTTTTTGCATTTTTTGAAAGCATAATGTATCCTTACAAATATAAGCTCCTCTACCTTCTAATTTCTGTTTAAAATCAACATTTATTTCTTTTTGTTTGTTACATACAATCCTTATAAATTCTTGCTTTTCTCCCTTTTTTCTGCACCCTATGCATGTTCTTTTCAGTTTTTCTTTCAAATTATTAAATCTCCTCATTCTCATCTAGTTTAATGTCTATTTCTGATTCATCTTCTATTTCTTGTTCTTCACTTTCTTCTTGCATTTTCATTAACATTTCTCTAAATTGTGTTTCTGATTTAATATCTATTTTCCAATTAGTAAGTCTTGCAGCAAGTCTTGCATTCTGACCAGATTTGCCTATTGCAAGTGATAATTGGTCATCTGGAACAATTACTCTTGCTGATTTTTCTTCTTCATTTATATCTACAGCCATTACTTTTGCTGGAAGTAGAGCTGAAGATATAAAAATTGCTGGATCTTCATCCCATTCAATCACATCTATTTTTTCTCCATTTAACTCATTTATTATATTTTGAATTCTTACTCCTTTTTGTCCTACACAAGAACCTACTGGGTCTATATTTTCATTTTGCGCATGGACTGCGACTTTACATCTATTTCCCGGATCTCTTGAAACACTTTTTACTTCAATTAGTCCTTCATATATTTCTGGTATTTCGAATTCAAATAGTTTTTTTACAAAATCTCCTGCTGTTCTTGAAATTATAACTTGTGGAGCACCTTTAGTACCTCTAACTACATCTACAACATATGCTTTTACTTTATCATTAACTTTATATTTTTCTGTTGGTATTTGCTCTTTTGCAGGCATTATTCCTTCTAGTTTTCCAAGGTCTAAAACTATAGCTCCTGCATCTGCCTTTTGTACTATTCCAGATACTATTTCTCCTTTTCTTTCATTAAATTCACTAAATACCATATCTCTTTCTGCTTCTCTTAATTTCTGAATTATCACTTGTTTTGCTGTTTGAGCTGCAATTCTGCCAAAATTTCTTGGATTTATTTCTATATCTATTGTATCTCCTACCATTAAATTTTTACTATATTTTGCCGCTTCTTCTTTCGTTATTTGTGTTACTGGATTTTCCAACTCTTCTACAATTTCTTTTACTGAAAATATATGTGTTTCTCCGAGTTGCTCTATCAATTAATACTTTTACATTTTCACTTTCTTTATAGTTATTTTTATATGCTGTGATTAAAGCTATTTCTATTTGTTCCATTAAATAATCTTTTTTTATTCCTCTTTCTTTTTCCAAAGCTTCTAAAGCTATTTCTAATTCTTTGTTATCAATTGCTTTCATTTTAATCAACCCTTTCTATTCAAGATATAGCTTTCTTGAATTTCTTTCCTACCAATTATATTTTACTTTTATTTGTGCAATTAAACTTCTTTCTATTTCTTTTTCCTCTGTTCCTGTTTGGATATATATCTTTTCTTTATCAAACTTTTTAAGTATACCGTGATAATGTTTTTTGTTTTTCTATAGTTTTAAATAATTTTATTTCTATTTCTTCTCCTATAGCACCTTCTAAGTGTTTTTCTTTTCTTAATAGTCTTTCTATTCCTGTAGAGGATACTTCTAAAAAATACCCTTCTTTAATGTAATCTGCTGTATCTAGTAAGTCATTTACTTCTCCTGTTACTTTTTCACAATCTTCTAGACTTATTCCTTTTTGACTATCAATATATATTCTTAGAAAATAGTCTTTTCCTTCTTTTGTATATTCTACATCATATAGATTATACCCAAGTTTTTCTATTTTTTCTCTTACTAAATCTGTAACTTTTTCTTCTATATTTGCCATATTCCTCCTTTGCCTATAAGCATAGGTAAAGCGTGGAATTTGCTTCCACGCTTTCTTAATTCTCTTATTTGCATTATTATTTTACTACGTTTCTAGCCTTTTGTCAAGGCTTTTTGCAAGAATTTATCATAAATTTCCTAGTTAGGTTTAATATACACAACATCATTATCAGAAGTAAAACTAGAATTTCCATAGGCATAGATTATGTATATACTTCCATTTGGTCCCATAACATAATTATTTGAGTTTTCTACTTTATAAATCTCATCTTTTATATTTCTCTTATAAACCTCATATCCGAGTGAGGCCATATTATTTGAATAGTTTATTGCTCTTTGAATCGTATTTGTAATTTGTGATTCAACATATGTTACATCAATTCCCTTTATTTCTAACATATCTTTCAAAGGCACCTCTTGATTTGTTGACAAATTATAGTTGTATCCTTTTATTATAACTCTTTGTGCATTATCACCTTCTTTAAGGGTTGCTCTAATTACTACAGATAATATATTTTCATTCAAATACCCCGTATAAGAAACTGTATAAATTGTTTTCTTAAAATCTTTTTCCTTTGCACCTTCTATAATATTATTTATCTTATCATAAAATGTTGCAATTATTTCTTTGTCTATATTTACTATTTTTTCATTATTTACATTAAGCATTGGTATATTTGCTTGTATCTCATATTTATCTTCAAAAGCTTCATTAAAAGTATATGCATTGTATATAATTTCTTTTGTAGGCTCTATCTTTACTGCAAAAGCTGAACTATTATAGTTTTGCAAATGCATTTGATTATCAAAAAGTTCTGCAAAGTCTATATCTTCAATCTGAGCTGGCACATCTGGCACTTTAGGCGGTGCATTTTTTATAAAAACTTGATAGTATACAGCATATACTAAAGCTAGCACACAAATTAAAATAATAATCCCAAAACATATATTTCTTACATTAATTTCATCTTTAATCTTCATTTGATTTCTCCTTCACACAAAAAATTATAATAGTATATATTAATATTATAGCATATTTTAAATGATTTGCCAAGCTTGACTTTTTATGTGTTTTAGTGTATTATTAATAGATATAGTTTAAGCAAAAAAGGAGGACTTAACTTATGCTATGCTCAATATGCAAACATGAACAAGCAGTAATCTTTATAAATACTCCTACAGAAAAAGACCCAAAGCAAGTTACAGGTTATTGTTTAAATTGTGCAAAGGAAAAAGGTATAAAACCTTTGCAATCAGTGCTTGGAAATAACGATATCGATCTTGCTAATGTTGCAGAACAATTTGAAGCAATGTTTAATAATATTTCAAATAATATGGAGCTTTCTGATATGGACTTTGATGAAGCAAATGAAAATATGGTTCCTATTGGAGCTATTATTGGAAATATATTTAATGGTGCACCAAATAATCAATCTGAAAACAAGAATCCTAATACAACTAAAAGAACTAAAGTCGATAAAAAAACTAAAGAGAAAAAGAAAAAGTTTCTTGATTTATATGGAACTAATCTTACAAATAAAGCAAAAAATAATGAATTAGATGCAGTAATTGGTAGAAGTTCAGAAATAAAAAGAATTATTCAAATTTTAAATAGACGTACAAAAAATAATCCTTGTTTAATTGGCGAACCTGGTGTTGGTAAAACGGCAATTGCTCAAGGTCTTGCAATTGCAATTGCAAATTCTCAAGTTCCTGCAAAGCTTTTAAATAAAGAAGTTTATCTTCTAGACATGACATCTGTTGTTGCAGGTACACAGTTTAGGGGTCAATTTGAAGCAAGAATGAAGGGAATTATTGATGAATGTAAATCTCTTAAAAATATTATTTTAGTTATTGATGAAATACATAGTATTGTAGGCTCTGGTGATGGCGAAAATGCAATGAATGCAGCAAATATCTTGAAACCACCTCTTGCAAATCGGAGAACTTCAGTTAATTGGAACTACTACTTTAAAGGAATATAGAAAACATATAGAAAAAGACTCAGCTCTTGAAAGAAGGTTTCAAACTGTAATAGTTGAAGAACCAAATCCAGAAAAAGCAACAGATATATTAATGCGGTATAAAAAAATATTATGAGGAATTCCACAAGGTAAAAATTTCAAATGAAGTGATTCGCCAAACAGTTAATATGTCTGAAAAATATATTCATGATAGATTTCTTCCAGATAAAGCAATTGACATTTTAGATGAAGCATGCTCTAGGATAAATTTAGATAACAAAGAACTCTATAAACTAGAATTATTAAAAAATGAATTAAAAGAAGTTCAAGAAGAAAAAAATGAAGCAGCACAAGCTGATTCTACAGAAGATTATCAAAAAGCTGCAGACTTGAAGACTCGTGAATGTAAGCTTCTTGATGAAATTGAAGAAATAAATAAAAACTTAAAATTAAAAGAAGTTACTATTCGGTGATATTGCAGAAGTTATTGAGCATTGGACAAAAATTCCTGTAACTAAAATCACAGAAGAAGAAACTGCAAAACTTTTAAATCTAGAAGGAAACTTGCATAATAAAATAATTGGTCAAGAAGAGGCTGTATCATCAGTTGCTCGTGCTATTAGAAGAAATCGTGCAGGACTAAAATCAACTAAAAGACCACCTTCTTTCTTATTTGTTGGTCCAACAGGTGTTGGTAAAACAGAACTTGCCAAAACTCTTGCGTTTGAAATGTTTGGCAATAGAGATGCCATAATTAGAGTAGATATGTCAGAATATATGGAGTCTCATTCTACTGCTAAACTTATTGGTTCTCCTCCTCGGATATGTTGGATATGATGATGCAGGACAGCTTACTGAAAAAGTAAAAAGAAAACCTTATTCAATTGTACTTTTAGATGAAATAGAAAAAGCTCATAGTGATGTTTTTAATATTTTGCTTCAAGTTTTAGATGATGGTAAACTTACTGATTCACAAGGAAATACTGTAAGCTTTGAAAACACAATAATCATAATGACATCTAATTCTGGTTCTAATTTGAATAATAATTCTATTGGTTTTGGTAAACAGACAATAGATTCAAATAAAATCTTGGATAGTTTAAAAGAAACTTTCAGACCTGAATTTTTGAATAGAATTGATGAAATTGTAGTATTTAAGTCTTTAAATAAATCTGAACTTCTTGAAATTGTAGACTTAATGCTTGAAGATACAAAAAAGGCTCTTGCTGATAAAAATATTACAATAGTTGTAAATACAAAGGCAAAAGAGTATTTGCTTGAAAAAGGTACTGATTTAAAATATGGTGCAAGACCTCTAAGACGTGCTATTCAAAGATATATTGAAGATGAATTATCAGAAAAAATATTAAGACAAGAAATAGTCAATGGTGATAATATCAAGGTTGATTTAAAAGAAGGAAAATTAATTTTTAAAAAATAGACTGTTATATTTGGAGGAAATATATATGCTAAAACACATACCTAATATTTTAACAATGCTTAGATTTATACTTATACCACCTATAGTAATTTCAATTGCACATGAAAAGTTTATAATTGCTGTAATTTTTCTTATTATATCTGGTTTAACAGATGTTCTAGATGGAACAATTGCACGAAAATTTAATTTTATAACAGATTTTGGAAAACTAATGGATCCTTTTGCAGATAAAGCAACACAGGTAGCTATACTTGTAACTCTTGCAGTAAAAGCTATTATTCCTTTTTGGATACTTGCAGTTGTAGTTGTTAAAGAATTTGCGATGATTTCTCGGCGCTTCGTTTCTCTATGGAAAAGAATTAGTAGTTTCTAGCAAATGGTATGGAAAACTTGCAACAGTATTATTTTATTTAGCAATTGCATGTTCACTAATAATACGTTATTTGAATAATAATATTTTTGAAACAGCAATATATGATTTCTCCATCTATATTTACTGCATAGCTTTACTTGCAACTCTATCAGCTTTAGTTCTCTACTTCAGGGCATTCAATATGCAAAAATATATAAAAGATGAAAAAGAGAAATTAAAATAATTTTTAAGAAGACTAAGCTTCATAGTCTTCTTTTATTTTGTTTAATGCCTCTACACCATATACATAAATTCCATTTTTCAAAATAATTTTATCTGTTTCTGGTAAATACTCATAAGCTATATCAGCAACCTCTTTAAGACTTGTATTTCCTTCCTCATCTAAATTATAAATTGAAACACATCCTTGCTCCTCTTTAACTAGAAAATGTTCTCCGCAGAAACTAGCAACTTCTTTAGTTAAAACCACTTTATCTTTCTCAAATTTCTCAATTTCCCAAGATTTATATTTTTCTGCCATTTCTTCTTTGGATAAATTTACCATTTCTTCTGGAATGATTGACTCTTCCTCATCACTATGTTCACAATCTCCATATACTTTTTTTAAAACGAGTTTTGTACTAGGTGTTGTTTTTACTTCCTCAGTGCTAACAGCTACAGTATTTTCTATTTTCTGTACATTTACTTCTATCTCCCCTATTTCTTCTACTGACTTAATTTCTTCTTTCTCTTCGTCTAGCTTTAATGTAGTTATATATGCAGTTCCAAAAAATAAAACTAATGCACATAAAATAAAAATGGATTTCTTGTTCATAATACATCAAGTCCCTTCTCTTTTTTTAGTATTATTTACAAAGCTATCCATTTTTATACAAATTTATTTTAATAATTATTGCTTGAAAGTTTAGGCAAAGCAAAAATTTTATTACTTTCTGATATTGTCATTCTTTCAGTATGATTTTTGAAAAATTCCTTGCTTCCTTTTAAGAAATATCTATGCTTCACTTCATTTGAAATAGTTCCGCCACCTAAAATAACAGGATCATCCCAAGTAGCATCTACCGCATACCAATTTCCTTCTAGTTTAACATAATTCCACATATGGTCTTCTGTATTTCCACTAGAATTTGTAGCAGTTCCTGTCGCAAGAATATTTTCTATTCCTAAATCATCAAGTATATATTTAAGTGATCTTGCATAACTTTCACAAACCCCTTTTCTTTCTAAGAAAGCACCATATATACTTGCTTTATGTGAACTATCTCCATTATATTCCATATACTCTATAAGCCAATCATGTACTGTCTTTATTTTCGCATAATCATTTCCTTTGCAAGCTTCTCCAACTTGTTTTTTTACGCTTTCAACTTGTGAAATTGCAATTGCCACTTGCGTGCTATTTTCAAATCCATCTGCATAATAATTTGAATATCTACTTTTATCTACATCTATATAAAATTCAAATTTTGTAGAGAAAAAGCTTGATGTCTTAAATACATTTAATGACATTTTAGAAAAATCTATGTAAAACAATTCTGATTTATCAAGATTAACTGCATTTACTGCGTCACCATACACATAATTTAATTCTTCTTCTCCATTACCATTATTCCAAAGTGCTGATAAATCGGCGTCAATATTTATTCTTTCATTTCCATTCTTTAGTTTATCTATATTATTAACTATTGCATCATAAATTATTTTCGAATTTTCACCAAGCTGATTATAATAATATCTAGAATCTTGTGATACACTTGTATTTGCATAAATACTTGAATTTGTATCTAAATCTGGTGCAATTGGAGCTCTATTTTCTTCTGCATTCATATTTACAGTTTTTGTATTTGTACTAATTGTTTGTAAATTCGCAGTAATTTGCTCTTGAGTCATTGGCATATTTTCTTGTTTAATATTGTTTCCACCACCAATTGCTTTTACATAATACATACCACCGCAAGCCAATAATGACTACCATCATAAATACAATTAATACATTTGCAAGTTTATCTCCCATGATATCTCCTTCTTTTCTAAAAATTAACTATAACTATAATATCATATTTATGCCAGTTTTTCAAGGTATATTCAAGTTTTTTTGTTTTTTTAGCAATAATTTTATGTAAAACCCTTGCAAGAGTAAGAAAAGGCGACATAATTTTTTTATGTAATTTTGTTTTAAAACTCTTATTTATATAGGAAAAGCCTCTTTTTTTAGAAGAGGCCAAAATAGCTATATAATCTTTGATTTTAATTATAGTCCATATGCTGAAAGTAACCATCCACCCATATAAACGTAGATACATGGTACCAATACTACTAATACGAAGAATATTAATAATGCACCAACTATACCATATACAATTTGAGGTAATACCTTAATTGTTTTATCTAGTAAGTTATTAATATCTATTTCCATATACTCAACTAATTTTTCCATCATTTGTGCAAGGTCTGTATTCATACCTATTTTTAACATCTCTGTTTGCATTGGAGTTGTAAGTCTTGACCTCTCAAATGGCTCTATCCAAGATTGTCCTATTAAAATGTTGTTCATAGATGCTTCTATTATTGAAAGAAGAACTAAATTCTTCGAAACATTTTTTGAAACATCTAGAGCCTCTTGTATTCTCATACCATTTCTTAAGTTCAAGAGCATTGCTCTCATAAGTCTTGAAAAGTCTATTGCAAATATTAATTGCCCGAATACTGGCATTCTATACTTAAAGTGGTGCCAATTAAACTTCCCTTTTGGAGTATTTATATACCATACAATTGCTGAAATAATTCCTACAATTATAGCAACTGGTATATACCAAAATGCGATTAACCAGTTAACTACTCCTGAAAACCATAAACTTATTCCTGGTAGTTCTTGTTTTGAGCCCATAGTAGTATATAAATCTTGAATTGCAGGTAATGCAATAAGTGTTCCTGCAATTAACATTACAAATAACAGTACAAACTGAATTATATTTGGCACTAAAATTTTTCTCAAAGTAGCATTTATCGATTCTGAATTTTCTAAATAATCTAGTGCTTGGTCTAAAGCATTTGTTAAGTTTCCGAGAAAGTTCTCCTACTTTTATCATGTTAATATATAAAAATGGAAAAACGTCTTCATAATATTCCATTGTTGAATACATATTTTCTCCGTGCTTCAACTCCTGCTAAAATATCTTCAAGTATTCCTCTGAACCTAAAGTTTTCTGTACTATCTATAATTGTATTTAAGGCATGAATATTATTAAAATTTGCTTTTTTCAGTAATAAAAAGTTTTGTGTAAATATAATGATATCTCTTGGAGTTATTCTTTCTGTTTTAGTAATATTAAAATACATTTTATCTACCGCAGACATTTTTTTGTTTTCTCTGCTTATTAAAAGGTTTGCAGTATCTACATTTTTTAATACTTCTTCAATACCAGCTGTATTTTTTCTAACTGTTCTTTTTGATTTTGTTCTTTGCAATGACTTGTCTACATTTATTGGTATTAGATTATTTCTTTTAAGTTTTTTAATTGCAAGGTATTTACTACTTTCTTCAATTGTATTTGTAACAATCATACCATTCGTTGTCATTGCTTTATATCTGTAAATAGGCATTGTTTTACCTCCTTAAATTAAAGTAATCTATCCTTTTTAATTTTCATTTGCATTATTGTTCTGTTTAGTATTTCTATATTTTTATCCTCTATTTGAGCTTTAGCCTGATCTAGTGTGATTTTTTCATCAACAAATAGTTGCGCAAGTGAATTTATTAGGCTTATATTTCCTTTATCTGACCCACTTTGAATTGCGTCTTCTATTTCAGCTGTACCAAGCTTTTCTTTTCTGATAAGTCCTGAAACTATGCTATCTACTACCATAACCTCTGGAACTAATATTAATTTTCCATCTAATCCTTTTATTAATCTTTGTGAAACAACAAGTTTAAGTAATGAAGATATCATATATTTTATGCTTGCTTGGTCTCTTATATCATAAAAGTCTATCATTCTATCTAGAGTTTCTGCACAAGATTTTGTATGAAGTGTTCCTATTACTAAATGTCCTGCTTCTGCTGTCTCAATTGCAGCTTCCATAGTTTCTCTATCTCTTATCTCTCCAATTACTACTATATCACAATCTTCTCTTAGTGAATTCTTAACACCTGCACTAAATGTAAGAACATCTTTACCAGGTCCAATTTCTTTTTGAACTATTATAGACCTTTTTGATTCATGTCTATATTCAACTGGATTTTCAAGTGTTAAAATCTTTTTATTCTCGTTTTCATTTATCTGATTTATAAGTGCATTTAAAGTTGTTGTTTTACCAGAGTTTGTTTTACCAGTAACTAGTATTAGCCCTTGTGGTTGGCTAAGCATATTCCTTACTACATCTGGAATTCCCAAAGAATTATAAGGTGGAAGTGTATTTTTTATAAGTCTTAATGTAAAAAGCGGTACATCTTCTTGCATAGAAACATTTACCCTAAGCCTTATATTCCCATATTCATAAGACATATCTATTTTTCTAGTTTCATCAAAAACTTCGTCTTTTTCTATATTTCCCCTTATGAAATAGTCATAGATTTCTGTCATATCGTCTTCTGTTAAGACTTCTGAGTTCTTTACTGGAACTAAATCTCTTATTATTCTTAAAATTGGCTGTAAACCACAAATTAAGTGAACATCTGATGCATCTCTTTGTATTGCCTCATCTAAAATTCTTTCTATTTGAACCATCTTTTTCCCTCCATATTTCTTAATATATACGTAATTTTCTATTTAGTTCAGGCATATTAGTTTCTCCACTTAATACTTTACCAATACCATCTACTATAAGTGGTCTATAATTTCCTTTCATTGCCTGTTCTTTTATTTGGAAAGTAGATGCATCGTTTGTTATTAGTTCTCTTAAAGCTTCATCTAAAACTAAAACTTCAAAAATACCTATTCTCTCATAATATCCAATGTTATTACATTCACTGCATCCAACTGCATCATAAGTTTTCTTTCCTTCTAAATTAAACTTTACATTATCTTTTTCTTCAACTGAATGTATAAATTCAAGTTCTTCTCCGAGTAAAATCTCTTTCTCTTGCACATTTTTTACAAAGCTTTCTAACAAGTCTTTGTGAAACAGCTGTTGCTAGTGTACTAGAAATATCGTAGTTAGAAACTCCCATTTTTCTAAGTCTTGTTATTACCTCAATTGCATCTATTGTATGAATTGTAGATAATACATAATGTCCTGTTTGACCTGCTTGCATAGCAATTTCAGCTGTTTCTTTATCTCTTATCTCCCCTACTAATATTATGTCTGGATCTTGTCTTAAAACTGTTCTTAATGAATCAATAAAAGATGTTTTTGCATCTATTTCTATTTGATTTAATCCAGGAATTCTTATTTCTACTGGATCTTCTATTGTTGTTATATTTATTTCTGATCTATTCAAATATTGTACTATACTATATAAAGATGTTGTCTTACCTTCTCCGAGTTGGTGCCGCCATTATTGTAATACTATTTTTCTTATCAAAACTATCTTTTATAAGTCTTTCATCCCTTGGAAACCCTAATTCGAAAATTTCTCTAACATTAGCATTCTTCTTTAAAAGTCTTAAAACAAATTTCTCTCCATAAATATTTTTTTGCGAAGATACACGAATATTATAATCTGGATACATTGTAATTCTTCCGATCTTGTGCTTCTTGTTTTTCTTGATGCATATTTGAAATTGCTTTTAATCTACCTATTACCTGTGGTTGTTTTTCTTTTGAAATTTCTGCTACTTCAAATAATTCTCCATCTATTCTATAACGAATTCTAAGTTTATTTTCCATTGGTTCAAAGTGAATATCACTCGCTCTTCTATCCATACCTGTTTTGATTATACTATCTACAATTGATGTAACATCTGTTCCAGAGCCACTTCCTATTTTGTCTGTAACCTTTCCAGACATATTTTTTAATATTTCTTCAATATTAGACTTGAATGTAATATATTTATCCATTACAAGCCCTCTATTTAGGAGTAATAATCGTATTGTATCTATTGCTCTTCTATTTGCTGTATCAGCAAAACATACCATTGCTTTACCGATCTTCTACATCAAATAATACTGCACTATTTTGTTTTAAAACATCTGGAGAAATAAATTCATCTATTTGAACTTTTATATCATGTGATCTAATTAACATAGTTTTTTCTCCAAATATATCTCCAATTGCCTCTAATAATTTTCTTTCATCACAAAGTTTTAAATCATGTATAATATCTCCAAGCTTTTCATCTGGATGGTTTTTTTGATAATCAAGAGCTACTCTAATTTCTTCTTGAGTTACTACTCCTCTTTTAACTAATTCAATTCCTATTGGTTGCCTTCTCTTTACGTCCATTGTATTTATCCTCCTTTTCTTTTGCTTTCCTAAAATATCTTTTTTCTTAAGTTTCTACTATCTTTTGTTCAAGTATATATGTTGTCTTTTTTTTATAATTCTTTATTTTTAAATCTAATGTAATTGTGCTTTTCTCTGTACCTTTATTAGCAGTTATTACTGCTTCATTTACATCATCACATATTTTTACTTTATCTCTATAAAGTGAACCGTCCTTGAATTCTATAATTAATTGTTTTTCCATTTACTCTTAAAGTAATTCTGTTATTTCCACCACTTTCTAGTTCTACATCCTCTGATTTCAAGTCTTTTAAAAGATACATATTAATTTTTGAAAAAGCTACTGCTCCTTTAGCATCACCATCTAGCTCATTTACATTGCTATAAAAAGATGATGTTATTGCTGATATTCCAGCTATTGCAAAAGTTAGCATTATAACATATATAATTAAAGAAATCAGAGTTACACCTTTTTCTTTTTTCATAAGTAACCTCTTTTCTTGCTAGTTTTAAGCATTTGCTTTGAGTCTTTGTAAAGTCATTTTTTGTGTATTTTTTGCTGAAACTTTATATTCAATTTCAAGTGTGATAAGTTTTACATATCCATCGCCTTTTGGATCTTCTATAGTTAAGGTATAATCATACCCTTTCTTAATTTTTCCCTTTGTAACCCCATTTGAATTTGCCTCAATTGTCATATTTAGATCTGGAAGTCTACTTTGTATTCTATTTATAGTAACATTATCAAAATCTAAAGCTCCTATACACTCAAATATATCTACTGCATAATTAAGTGCAGCTGCTGTTCTTGTTGCTTCTGTTGATGTTGAATATACACTATAGGAAACTGATGCAACTATTGATACAAATATTATTATTACAAGCATTGCAATTGTCATATCAACTGTTGTAAAACCTTTTTGTTTTTTTAAATTTGTTTTCATTATATCTCCTTAAACTCAGCGTAAGAAATTATAAATTATAATTAGAAAAATGTTAGCAATTGACATATAAAAAGCTACTGGTATTTTTAATTCTTTATTTCTGTCAGTATTGATAACAGCTTTCCTTTTTTTTATAGTTGTTATTTTGTTAAAGATTCCCTTAAGCCCTATTAGAAGAAATGCTATAGCTACTGTATAATAATAGACTTCTGCTCCAGAGAACACAATCATACCTAAGCTGAGAGCTAGTATTTCTATTGTATAATTTTCATGCAGGTTTTTCTTTAAAAACCAGATGTCTAATGTCAGCAATAAAATGCTCAAAGCTAATAATATGATATATGTATATATAACTTGTCCACTTTTTGATATACATACATATATCATAAATAAGACTGAAAGTATTAAATTGAATAATAGTACAGATTTTTGAATTTGTATTTTTTCTTTGTCTATCCCTGCAATAATAAATAAAGAAGCAATATAACAAATAGAAAACAAAAAGCATATTATCTCATTTACAGTTAAATTTAATATATTGAGTTTAAGTGAAAGTGCTAACACTAAAAATACTGTTCCAGATAATATTTCTAGTAAAAGATATCTTATTCTTATTTTTTCCTTACAATATCTGCATTTACCGCCAACTGATATATAACTTATAATTGGTATTAAATCTTTCATCTTTAGTTTTGTATTACAATTTGGACAAAATGAATGTTCATATAAAATATCTAAACCTAATGGAATTCTATATACAGCTAAAGTAAAGAAACTACCGAAAAAAGCCCCCATAATAAATATTAGCACATATATTATTATTTCCATAAAGCTTTTTCAACTCCTTGTCATATGTTTTTTAAAATTTCAGGCATATACATTAGAAATTAATGTATATGCCTTAGTTGTACTTTTGATCAATTTTCAACATGATCTATCTTACTTTTTTACGTCGTTAACATATCCGTAAAACTATGCTTCTACTATTATTGTGGTTGTTTTGAAATATATTCTTCAATTTTTTGAACTTTTTTGTTTAACATATCATCTGTTTTAGCAAGTTCATTGATTTCCCAACTTTGAGAATTTGCATAGTTAAGTGTACCATTAACTGCTGTATTGATTATGTTGCTTTCTGTTAAGCTCATAATTGTAACTGCTGCTAAGATAATTAATACAATTATTGTAATCATTAAAGCAACTAAAGTAATACCTCTTTCTTCTCTTAACATAAAAAACTCCTCCTTATAAAAATTTGTGTGTATATATTTAATTTAATAAATATAACCTATTTAATCTTTTGTGGATTTTTTCCACTTCTATTTAGTACCTGTGTTCTTATAGTAAGTATCACCTGCAGAATTTCCACCTTGTACATTTGTATTTATTGAAGTACCAGAATTTGAATTTGTATTTGTATTTGTTACATTATTTGCTTCTGGATCTGGTGTTGGATCTGCATAAGTAGAAAATGGATTTACTTTACCTTGATTATATACTTTTGTTTGTTTAAGATCTTGTAAATCATCTGCTGTGATCTCGTATCTTTGGATTGTAGGTTCCTGCTCTGTAACATTTTCTTCTATTTCTTTTGCTACACTGTCTGCTGTTTTGTAAGTAGAAACCTTTGGTACCACTTTATTATTTGGAATATAATCATAAAATAATACACCAAGTGCAAGTATAACTGCAAGTAATAATAGTAATATGATTATAATTTCTTTTATTATTGATTTAACCATTTTGTTTTATTCCTCCTTTTGTTTTTTATACATTGTTATCTATAGAATTTGTGCCTACTGTATTATTTGTTACTTTATTTGCATTTGGATTTCTTGTAGGATCATCATAATCACTCATAACTGTAACTCCACCTATTTGTCTTACATCTGCATCAGCATTTGGGTCAGTTTGGTCATTTGGATTATTTGTAACTGTTCCTGTTGAAACTGAACTTGCATTTGTTAGTGATGTTGGATCTATATCAATGTTTTTAATTATAAATGTAGCTTGTAAGTCATTTTCTGAATAAGGAACAACTGCAAATTCTTCTATTCTAAATCCTAATGTATCATCTTTTTCTATTCCATAGATAAATTCTGATATTGATAAATATTCACCAATTACTGTGAAAGCCATATTATATTGGTTTTCAACACCTGATGAACCATTTGATAAATCTGCTTTCATTACCAAATTATTAGTAGTTGCACCAAGACCTATCTTTGTCCATAAATAATCTATTTTATATCTTTCTACTGTAGTTGCTGTCTGACGATCTTCATCTGAAACATATGCAACTGCTTTCTCATATGACTGTTTTTCATTTTGTAAATCTTTGAAGCTTTTATCTAAATTTCCTCTTGCTACTTCATATTCTTTTTGTATTTTATCTCTTAGCCCTATTATGTCTCTATCTAATTGGTCATTCTTGTCCATTATTTCTTTCACTGAATATCCAACTTTCATTCCTGCTATTTCTAACCCCGAGATAACCATTAGAACAAACCCTGCAAGTAAAATAACTAATAATATAGATATCAAAACTTTTCTCATGGCAATTCTCCTTCTATAGTTACTACAACTACTTCACTTTGTTTATTTGATTTGTCTGTTGTTACATTTCTAAGTATTCCATCTTTATCTAATTTAGCAACAAACATAGCTATTTGCTCATATCTATCTGATTGAGCTATTATTGTGATTTTTGAGCCTGTATTGGTAATTGATGTTAACTGTACATTTGCAGGTATCGAATACATTATTTTATTTAGTAGTGTAGGAACTGAATATTTTAATCTTTTGCTTTCAGTATCCATTTGTGTTTTTTCTTCTATTGCTTTTATAAGTTCTGTATATTCTGCTTTTTTGTCATCTACATGTTTTTTGTCAGTATTCATAGCACTTTCTTGCTGAGTAACTCTCTGACTTTCAACAGAAACCTCGTCTAGTTTTTTCTGCATTTCATTATTTAAGACTGATGATAAAACTACATAAATTACTATTAATAATAATATTCCAACAGCTCCCTTTATAAGTCCTCTTTCACTATCTGTCAGTGCTCCTTTTAAGCTAAAACTAAAGCCATCTCCATAACTAGCTCCACCGTTTTTTTTACCTTTTCCACCAATTTCTAATGTCATCCAATCCGGAAGCTTATCTCCCATTGATTCTTTCTTGAAATTGATTCCTTTTAAGCCATCTCCAACTCCCTGAAGTGCTAAAGCAATTGCAGAGTTTACTTCAATATAATCTTTTATATTTAACTCTGTTCCTACTGAACGTATAAAATATGGTCTTAAAATTTCACATTGTACATCTTCTAAATATTCTTGAAAATAAATGTCAATATTATTTATTACAGATGCCATACCTGTTATATAAATTTTATCTATTTTATTTAAACTGTCGTTTAATATCTTTTTTACCTGTCCTACAATTTTATATAAAGTTGGC
Source organism: Clostridia bacterium (assembly GCA_022793905.1). Classification (GTDB taxonomy): domain Bacteria; phylum Bacillota; class Clostridia; order TANB77; family CAG-508; genus JAAWPK01. The sequence continues at coordinate 18,208 of JAAWDU010000063.1, read as the reverse complement.
ATAATATCATCTAAATATGCATTTTCTTCATATTGCAATTCTTTACCTTCAGATGTATATATCGTTGAATTTTTACATATTTCATAAGCTTTAGCATATGAATTTTCCTTTGCATTAATTCTTGCTAAAATATCTGTAATACCCGCATCTATTGTATTAATTTCATAAATTTTTTGTTGTATTATTGATGTTACTGTTGTAGTTCCTTCAATATTTACAATAGCCATATTCTCTAAATTTTCACTTTTATTAATTTCAAGCAAATTTGAAATATCAATTGCGATTGGTGATATACAATTTAATTTATATTTTCCTAACAATTCTGCTCTTTTAGCAAGCTCTCCTCTATTTGCAGAAATATGAATTGCTTTTACTTTCTCTTTATCTTCTAAATCATCTACTAGAACATATCTTGTCTCAAAACTCTCTGCGTGTAATTCTTTTTCAAAACATATTGATTCAAACTCTGTATTGATATAACTATGCATATCTTTTTTATTAAGCAAATTAAAGATATAAAAGTAGTTATATGTTTCATTTGGCGTGTTTATGCTTATTGGCGTTTTAAAGCTATAAGTTTCTTCTATGACTTGTTCGATAGCTTCATTTAATCTGTCATAAAACTTTATTCCAAATGAATCAATCTTGACTACATCATTATCTTTTGTCACTTTTGCATATTTAATTATATTGTCTTCTATATATAATCCTAAACAGCTTGCCATTTTCTTCTCCTTTGTATTTTATTTTTATTTTATATTTTACAAATACCAACATTTAATACTTGAAAATTTTTGTACATATTACATTTTTTGCGCATTTTTTCTCATTACTATCATATTATGATTATATTTTATAATTTTTTTTGCAAAAGTCAATATATTTTCAACAATTGTAACACAACTGTAAATGTTTTGTAATATTTTTGTAATATTTATTTTTTTTCTTCTTCTTTTTTTGGTTTGTTCCATGATATATAATCACAATTTTCTTTAGGATTATTCTCACAAACATAGAATTTTCTGCCCTTTTTACTCTTTTTAACTATAATCTTCCCTCCACATTTTGGGCATAATTCTTCTATAGTTTCTATAATGGGTTTTGTATTTTTACATTCTGGATATCCGAGGGCATGCTAAGAACTTTCCATATCTACCATATTTTATAATCATCATTTTACCGCATATATCGCATGGTACATCTGAAACTTCTTCTTTTATTTCTATTTTATCAATTTCTTCTTGTGCTTTTTTTAATTCATTCTCGAATGGTCCATAAAATTCTCTTATTGCTTTTTTCCATTCTTCCTTTCCATCTGCTATCATATCAAAATTTTTCTCTATTTCTGCTGTAAAATCCACATTTACTATATCATTAAAATTGTGTATCAATAAATCATTTACTAATTTTCCTAATTCAGTTGGAACTAACTGTTTTTGTTCTTTTTCTATATATCTTCTTTCTAATATTGTAGTAATTGTTGGAGAATAAGTACTTGGTCTTCCTATCCCTTTCTCTTCAAGTGACTTTACCAAGCTCGCTTCTGTATAACGTGGTGGTGGCTCTGTAAAACTCTGTTTTGGTTCTATTTTATCTTTTTTTATTTCCTCTCCTATTGTAAGCTCTGGAATTTGTTCATCTGCTTCTTCTTTTCCTTCTACATAAACTGCCATGAATCCTTTAAATTTTAAAGTTTGCCCATTTGCTTTAAAATCATATGCTCCTGCTCCTATATCTACTGAAACAGTATCAAATTTTGCTTCTGACATTTGGCTCGCAATAAATCTATTATATATTAATTTATATAGCTTATATTGGTCATTTGTCAAACTACTTTTTATGCTGTCTGGTGTGAGTTCCACATATGTTGGTCTTATCGCTTCATGAGCATCTTGCGAATCAGCTTTTGTCTTATAATATCTATTTTCATAATATTCTTTTCCAAAGCTTTCTTCTATTTGCTTCTTTGCCATTTCTCTTGCAACTTCTGAAATTCTTGTAGAATCTGTTCTCATGTAAGTTATTAAACCTATATGACCTTTTCCTTCAATTTTTAATCCTTCATACAAACCTTGGGCAACTGACATTGTCTTTTTTAATGTGAAATTAATTTTTCTTGATGCTTCTTGTTGCATTGTACTTGTAGTAAAAGGAGGAGATGGCTTCCTCTTTTTTTCACTTTTTTTAATATTTTTCACAATAAATTTTTCATTTCCAATATCTTTTAATATTTTATTTACTTGCTCCTCATTTTTTAATTCTTGCTTTTTCCCATTTTGTCCAACAAATTTTGCTTCAAATTTAGATTTTCCTTTAGAAAGTTTAGCATAAATATTCCAATATTCTTCTGGAATAAACTTTTCTATTTCTTCTTCTCTTTCTACTATTAATTTTACAGCAACTGATTGCACACGTCCTGCTGAAAGTCCTCTTCTAACTTTTTTCCAAAGTAATGGACTTATTTGGTAGCCAACAATTCTATCAAGTACTCTTCTCGCTTGCTGTGCATCTATTAAATTTTTATCTAAAGTTCTTGGATTTTTTATAGCATCTTGCACTGCATTTTTTGTAATTTCATTAAATGTAACTCTATTTGTTTCTTTTTCATTCAAATTAAGTATATGTGCTAAATGCCATGCAATTGCTTCACCTTCACGGTCAGGGTCAGTTGCAAGATATACTTTTTTTGCCTTAGAAGCCTCTTTTTTTAATGATTTTATTAAATCTCCCTTTCCTCTAATATTTATATATTCTGGTTCGAAATCATTTTCTATATTTATACCTAGTTTTGATTTTGGAAGGTCTCTAATATGTCCCATAGAAGCAACTACCTTTGTACTTCCACCCAAAAATTTCTTTATTGTATTTGCTTTAGCAGGTGACTCAACAATTATTAATTTATCAGCCAATTTTTTTACCTCCATTTCTTTTTTTGCTATTTTATCTTAGTTTTTTTTATAAGTCAAGAAATTTACAAAATTTGTTAAAATATTAATATTCATTTGCTATTTGTAATTGTATTCAAACTTTAAATTACCACTAATATCATATAGTATTTCTGTAACGTAATTTATATATAGCTAATATTATAATTCCAACAAAACTAATTATTGTACCTAATTTAAAGCCCTTTGGTGTAAAATTCATTTCTATTTTATGAGAACCCTCACTGCATTTTACTGCCATAAGTGCGTCTTGAGTTTCTATTTTATCGGTCTTTTTTCCATCTATTTTTATATTCCACCCTTCATCATATGGAATAGTAAATATTATATAGTCATTACCATTTTTTATATCTACCACGCCTTCATATTTGCTGTTTGAGCTTCTTTTTAAATCAACTTGATTATTATATAATCTTTCATAGTATTTCCCCAATATAACGTCATTTTCGTAACATATATAGACTTTATTTATTCTGAATTCCTCAAGTGGTGTTGTAAATTCTATTCTTATTTTTTCTCCTTTTTTATGTTTTCCTAATTGAATCATTTTATTATAATTGCCATAATATTTACCGCCTGCCTTTTCTCCATTTACATACACATTCACATTTTCAAATCCCACACCATATGCAATATATAAATATATTTCTTCTTCTTTTTCTGCTTCTATTTCATAAATAACTTTTGCATTTGGTCCGAATAGGTCTATATGCTCCATTATTTGCATTCATGTTTTCAAGTTTTTCTACAATATTACCTACATGCTCTTCAAAAATATCTTCTTTTAATCCTGTAATATTTTTAAGTATCTCATTTTGTGCAAAAAATGCATTTCCTTCATAATCCATAATTTCTTTTTCTATATTTTTATTTGCTCCGAAACGCCAAACTTAATGCATATGGATTTTTATATACATTTATTTTTTCATCTAATTCTATTTTTTCATAGCCTTTATTATCTGTGATTCCATTTCCTCCAAATAAATATTTAACTCCAAGTAACATATCCATAGCTTTTGTATTCCCTCCATCTGAAGAAATAACAACATGTTGGTATGAATATCCAATTTTTTTCAAGAAATCATATGTTTTTTTTGAATAAGTTGAAGATGAATGTGCTATCCCATTAAATTCAAACGTAATACTATCATTTATAGATATATTATTTTTTTGTTCTATTCTATAAAGGCTATTATCATATTCTCTTAATTTTAAATATAAATTATTATAATGGTTAGTAGCATTAACTGTATCTTCAATTGACATTTCCTTTCCAAATCCCTCTTTTAATATGTTAATACTGTCACTTGTATTTATAGCTAAATTCAATGAACTTAATACAAGTAATAAAGTTCCAAAAATTGTAATACCATGTTTTTTTAAAAACTCATTTGCTTTTATTTTTTCAAAATTTAACTTGTATATTTCTAAAATAATGCATAATAATAAAATTAGCACCATATCTAATTTAACAAACTCTGGTTTAATTATTTCTAAATGTTGGCTTAATACAAAAACTCCGAAACATCTCATATATTAAAGTAGTAATTAATATCTTTTTGCTAGAAATGCCACTTTTTAAATTTTCGAATGATTTATGAGCTATTATTATATACAAGAAAGCAAAGAAAAATGCATATCTGTATTTAAAGCATGCTGGATTATTTCCCATAACCCATAATAAATTAAATCCTTCTACATAAAAACTTAGTGCAAATATTGCAAAAACTACAGATGTACAGATTTTTTCTCTTAAAGAAATTTTTTTATTAATAAAATATAATATAATTAAAAAATTTGCTAATACTCCACAAAATACTGGTGGCATTCCTGTATTTCCCATTTCACCTATATTAAACGAATTTGTAAAGAATTTACCTATAAAGTCTTGTATTTCAAAATTTGGAACTAGTCTAAGTCCCATTTTTGTAGCATTAGCTCTACCTTCTTGTATTCCTACAAATGAAGGTATTAAAACTATACTTGCAATTAAAACTGCAATTAGTGAAAAAATGATAAAAACTCTAAATTTTCTTAACATTTCTTTTGTTTCATCTGTAATCTTAAATGAAAATTCTATTTTTTTTATATCTCTTTTTTCTTCTATTAATAATATATATGTAAAATATATAAGTGAAAATATACATACAATAAATCCCATATAGTAGTTTGTAATCAAGCATATAGCAAGTGAAATTGCATATAAAATAGGAGATTCTTTTTTTGTAATTTTTTCTATTCCTATTGCTATTATTGGCATTAATATTAAACTGTCTAACCACATCATATTAATTCCATATGTTATACTTGCACTTGAAAGTGCATACATTGTTCCAAAAATTAAATTAGTAGCTTTTATCCCTGTTTTTTTATTTAGATACCAAAAAAAGCTTGTCCCAGCTGAAGACATTTTTATAAAAACTATGAAATAATAACAAACTACCATATACTCTTTTTTAAAAAATATGGCAATCAAATTAAATGGACTTAACAAATAATAGGTGAATATGCTATATATTTCACCACCAATAGTTTTTCCTAGAGAATAAAATATATCTGCCTCTCCAAAAAAAAGATTTCTAAAAAGCCCAAAAAAAGATGTATACTGTTCATATGCATCAAACGGTATATACATTTTGCTTCCAAATGGATATATTCCAAGTATACTTATTATTCCCATTATTATAAAAAAAGGTATAAAGAAAGATAGTCCATAAAGACCTATCTTTTTTACTTTTTCATTATCTATATCTAAATTTAAAATACTATTTATTTTTCTATTTTTCATACTTTTTAATTACCTTTTTATCAAGCTTATTATTTCTTTATATATTTTTTCTTGAGCATTAATGTGAGAAGCTTTTCTCGCGTTTTCTCCCATTTTTTCTAAAATACCTTTTTTTAATATCTCTTCTATTTGAAAATTTAAGGTTTCTGCATTAAGATTACTATTTTGTATGATTTTTGCCGCTTCTAGATTTTCTAAAACCTCAGCATTATATTGCTGATGATTATGTGAAACATTAGGAAGTGGAATAAGTATAGATGGTTTTCCAAGATTTGCAATTTCTGTTATTGTAATTGCGCCTGCCCTTGAACATATTATATCACATGCACTCATTACCTCGGAAAGTTCATACATATATGGTACTACTCTTATACCGTTCTAAATTGTCTATTTTTAGTCCTTTTTTCTTAAGCTCTTCTTTTACATAATCATATTGTTTTTGTCCACTTGAAAGTAATATTTGATAGTTTCTATTTAATTTTTTTGCTGCAATATCTATTACAGCATCATTAATAACTTTTGCACCTTGGCTTCCCCCAAATGCTAATATACTTGGTTTTGCTGGATTTAATTTGTACTTTTCTTTTAATGCAATTTTCTCTGATAAACTAAGTTCTTTCTTTAAACTCTTAACTGGTGTTCCTGTAACTACTACCTTTTTTGCTTTAGGAAGTCTTTTTTTTGCTTCTTCAAAACTTACCATTACTACATCTGTTCTTTTTAATAACATCTTCACAGCTTTTCCTGGAAAAGCATTGCTTTCATGTAACATAGTAGGTATTTTTAGCTTATTTGCGGATGTAATGACCGCACCGCAAATATAACCTCCTGTACCTATCACTATATCTGGTTTAAATTCCTTTATGATTTTTTTGCTTTGTGAAAACCCCCTAATTGTTTTTATGATTTTTTTTAAATTATTTACACTAATTTCTTTACTTAACCCATATGCATCTATTGTTTGTAAATTATATCCAGCTCTTGGAATCAAATCTTTTTCCAATCCTCTATCTGTTCCAATAAATAAAATCTCTGATGTATTATCTTTTTCTTTAATCTTGTTTGCAATTGCAATTCCTGGGTTTATATGCCCCCCTGTTCCTGCGCAAGCAATTATAGCTTTCATTAAAAGCGCTCCTTTCCTAAAAAGGTTAAAGCATTTTTATAATTCTCTTCCTTGTTTTGAAATATTCAGCAGTACTCCGTACAGCACAAAGTAATATTAGAAGTGATGTTCCCCCATAGCTAAAAAATGGAAGTTGCATTCCTGTATTTGGTATAGAAGCCGTAACAACGCCTATATTAATCATAGCTTGAAGTCCAATTATAGCTGTAATTCCTACTGCAACTAAACTCCCAAACATATCTGGTGCCTTCATCGCAATTACAATTCCTCTCCAAACAAAAATTGCGAAAAGTGCTATAACTACAATACATCCGAATAAATCCAAGTTCTTCTGCAATTATTGAAAATATGAAGTCATTTTGTGGTTCTGGTATGTATAAATATTTCTGGGTACTATTTCCAAGTCCGCTTTCCAAAAAGTCCGCCCGAGATCCTATAGCATATAATCCTTGAACAACTTGATAACCTGTTCCTGAAGCATCAGCCCAAGGATCCAAAAATGAAACAATTCTTCCAAGTCTAAATCCACCTTTTCCCAAAACAGTTGCCATGAAATACATAATTCCTACAGCACCTGCAAGACCTGCAGAACCATATGTAAAAAAATAGCGAAGCTTGCATCCTGCCATAATCATCATTATTGAAATAACAGCTATTATTAAAACAGAAGCACTAAGATGTGACTGAACAAGGAATAATATTGCAATAATTGGCATTAAATACAAAACTAAAGGTCTTAAAAATCCTTCCCATCTTTCTTCTAATTTTTCTCTATTATCTGTCAAATATGAAGCAAAAAATATGACTAACGCTATTTTTGCAATTTCAGAAGGTTGAAAGTTAAAACTTCCTATTACTATCCATCTTGTTGCTCCTCCTGATTCTAATCCCACACCTGGTATAAGCACTGCTAAAAGCAAAAGTATAGTAACTGCATACCCGATTTTATCAAACATTTTATATTTCTTATAATCAATTGTAGAAAGGAAAAACATCAGTATTATTCCACCGTACTGCGGATATTCCCTGAGTTTTTACATATTCATAACTATTTCCGATTTTTTGCAAGTGATGAAGGAGAACTTGCCGAAAGTACCATTATAACACCAAGTGATACCATTGCAAGAACTGCTGCAACTAATATAAAATCAATCTGACCTTTTTTTCTGATTTTAGTATTATTAGATTTTGCCACTCTTTTCCTCCCTATTATGATTTAAACTAGAAAAATTGCAATTATACAACATATAAGTGTTATTACACTAAAAATTGATACAATTTTCCCTTCTTTCCATCCTGATAATTCAAAATGATGATGAACTGGTGTCATTTTAAATATCCTATTTCCTGTTCTTTTAAAATAAAGAACTTGAAGTATAACTGAAATTGTCTCTAAAACTGGTATTATAGCAGCTAAAACAAGTATAATTGGTACTTTTAAATATAGTGCCATAACAACTATTGCTCCTCCGAAGCAATAGTGACCCTGTATCTCCCATAAATATCTTCGCTGGGTGTAAATTAAATATTAAAAATCCTAAGCAAGCTCCACAAATAAGAGCTCCTAGCAAAGTTATTTCTATAATATTATATTTTGCTGCAATTACTGAAAGACATGCGATTATTATCATTGAAATTGAAGCTCCGAAGTCCATCTATTCCATCTGTTAAATTAACTGCATTTGTACCTGCTAGCATTATAAATATTGCAAATGGTATATATATTAAAATTGGCAAACTCACTTCCCATTTTAATATAGGAATTATCGTTCCTGTTCCTACCCCTATTTTTATTAAATATAATGCATAAACAACTGATACGAGTAAAAGACCGAACTATCTTATATGCAGGTTTTAAACCTTTTGTATCTTTTAAAATTAGTTTTTTAAAATCATCTACGAAACCAACAACTCCAAAACCTAATATTGCAAGTGATAATGGTAAGATTTCTTTATTAGAACTATATAAAAGTATCGCTCCAATTATCATTGTAATCATTATTACAATTCCCCCCATTGTTGGAGTACCTTGTTTTATTAAATGAGTACGAGGTCCGCATTCTCTTTCGATTTGTCCGTACTTTTAGTTTTTTTAGTATGGGAAGTACAAAGAGGGCTGTAATTATTGAAATACCAAAGCTGATGGTCACAATTTTTATTTGCAGGTTCATTATTATTTCCCCATTTCTTCAATTATTTCTCTTACGATTACTCTTTCATCAAAAGGATATGTCTTGTGATTTATTTCTTGATATGGCTCATGTCCTTTTCCTGCAAGAACTATTAAGTCCCTTTTATTTGCCATTTCTATTGCTTTTTTTATAGCTTCTCTTCTATCTACTATACATTCATATTTCCCATTTGTCTTTTTTATTCCTTCCTCAATTTGTTTTACTATTTTTTCTGGTTCTTCTGTTCTTGGATTGTCAGATGTCACAATTGTATAACTTGCAATTCTTCCGAGAAATCTCTCCCATTGTAGGTCTTTTTCCCGGGTCTCTATCTCCGCCCACAACCAAATACAGATATAACTTTACCGTGGAGTATATTCTTTTACTGCTGACAAAATATTTTCTAAGCTTTCTGGCGAATGTGCATAGTCTATCATAATATTTAGTTCAAGCTTATTCTGAACAAGCTCTGACCTTCCGTGGAACTCTAACTTCAAGCAAAGCTTCTTTTATTTTTTCTATATCAAGACCTAATTCAAGTCCTATACTTATTGTTGCCAATGCGTTATATACACTAAACCTTCCGTGGAATTCCGAACCTTTACTCTTTCATTTTTATCTCTCATTTTCACTTTGAAATCTGCGTAAGTATTTGTTATTGTAATATCTTTTGCAATTAAATTTGCACTATTATCAATACCATATGTTTTAACACCACATTTAGCAAGCTTTACAACTTTGCATCCTTTTAAATCATCTGTATTTACAAAACCTAATTTACACATTTCAAATAATTTTAGTTTAGAATTAAAGTAATCTTCCATATCTGGATGTTCTTTTTCACTAATATGATCTTCTGAAAAATTAGTAAAAACACCTATATCAAACTTTAATCCATATACTCTATCAAGTTTAATGCTTTGAGACGATACTTCCATAACTACATATTCTGTTCCTGCTTTTACCATTTCTGCAAAAATCTTTTGAAGTTCTATACTCTCTGGTGTAGTTCTTACTGAGTCTTCATATTTTTTTCCATTAATATAAACAGCAATAGTTCCAATTAATCCGAACCTTTTTTCCTTGCTTTTCAAGCATTTCCTTTATCATATATGTCGTTGTTGTTTTCCCCTTTGTTCCTGTTACTCCAATTATTTTTAGTTTTTTTGCAGGATTATCATAAAAATTGCTACTTATAATAGAAAGAGCTTTTCTTGTATCTTTCACAACTAAAACAGTTATATCTTCAAGTTTTGTAATTTCTTTTAAATCAGCACCTTCTTCGACCAAAATTGCACTAGGCTTTTTAGCAATTACATCTTTCAAAAAAGAGTGCCCATCTGCATCAAATCCTTTTATTGCAACAAACATAGAGCCTATATTTACTTTCCTAGAATCATTTGTAATATCTTTTACATCTAAACTTAAATCTCCTTTTGCCTTTATTCCATCTATGCCTTGTAGAATTTTTTTAAGTTCCATTAAGATTCCTCCTAAAATATATTTATGTGATAACTCAAGTTTAATACTTATAAATTTGTAATAAATATTATATAATTAAATTTATAATTTGTAAAGTAACTTCTCACCAATTCTTTCCGCTGATTATAATTAAACCCCTCTTTTTTTTGCTCTAACTTTTCCATATCTGACTTTCTCTCTAAGCTTCCCTGTTCCTGTATTTTTTCAAGTCTGTTTAATTTTTCTTCTGTTTTTTTATTTTCTTCACTCTCTTTATTGTTTTCTTTTTCATTATTTTGTTCATCACTTCCAGTATTTATATCTATTTTTGCTTTAAGTTTTTCAAGTTCTCTATCAATATCTTTTTTCAATCTTTCTGCTTCCTCACTATGTCCCATATCATCTTTATCATGTGCACAATCATTTTCTATAAGTACTCCGTCTAGCTGAATTGAAATTTATCAGTTTTGTATAATCATTATCCCCAAAACTAATATTTTTTAATATGCTCAAAGCTAAATTAATCCTTATTTTACATTCATGTTCTTTTTTAGGATAAAACTTAAGTGACTCAAGGTATTCATTCTTTGCCTCTTTATACTTTCCTTCATTATATAGTTTATTTCCAGCATTATATTTTATAACATAAGGAATTTGAATTATAAAATTTAGAAACAAAATAATTAGTATAACATATATAATAATAATCAATTTTTTTCTCATAAAAATACCTTTCTTTTATAAATTACAAATTCATGTATAAGTAGAATTAAAAGAGGCAAAGTAAATATAAAGTAAATATCACTATAACCGTTTACTGTTTTGCATATCTTCAGCTTTTACATATTCTTCTTTTATATCACTTAGCATTAAATTTCTATCTTTTTCATTTGTCATATGTATATATTTAGTTCCAATATCTCCTGCAATTTTTTTTAAGTTTTCTTCATTAATTTTAGAAATTGCTTTTCTATAACTAGAAGATGTTTTATCTTCAATAAAAACCTCTTCATTATCAAACTCTGATTTAAGTTTCATATATCCTCCGCGAAGTTGTTCCATACCCAAGAACTGCTCCTCCATTTATATATTTCTTTACTTCTGCGAAAGATTTAAGTGTTTCTACACTTGTTGTTTCTCCATCACTTACAAAAAATAACACTCTTTTTCTTCCGCTCTTTCTCTTTAGAAGATTTTAAAACTTTTAACATATCCTCTAAAACTATATTAGGTGTGCTTCCTTTTGCATAAAATCTATCTGCAACTTGCATGGTATTAAGTGCCTGTTTTGTAATAGCTATATCTTTAGTTAAGGGTACTTCTATATTTGAATTATCATCAAAAGTAATAACTGAAAATCTCGCTCCGATTAAGTTTATCTACAATAAACTCCATATCTTCTTTTACAGCTTCTAGCCTAGATACTTTCCCTTCATAATCATCTGCAATCATACTTATTGTATTATCAATTACAAAAACAACATCTAAATTTGAAGAAATTTCTCTATTTTTTCCATTTGGTAACATTATTCTTAAATTTATCACAAATAAAAGGGTAACTATGATTACTCTTTTTAATTTATGTTCTTTATTTTTTACTATTAAGAATATAAGAACTGTACATATGATTAGCATTAACCATATAGGTATAATTGGATTAACAATCATAAATTCACCTTTTTATTTAAGATAAATAAACAAATTGTAGATGTACTAAGCAAAGAAAAGACTACTTCTGGTTTATCTACAAAGTTCGGATTTTTTTGTTCTTTAATTAAATTCTTTCCTTTTTTTTCTATTTCATTTACAATTTCAGAAACACTATCTCTCGATTCTTCTACTGCTGTATAGTAGCTTCCTCCAGTATCTAAAGCCACCTCTTCAAAAGAAATCTTATCTTGTGGATTTATAGTACTCGGTGCTATTCCAAACACTGTAATTGCTCTATCACGACATAACTTTCCTGCTTCTTTAAGAGTTATAAGTTCTTTTCCATATAATTCATTATCAGTTGAAAAAAGAATAACTCTTGTTCTTTCTTCTTCTAGGTCTCCAAAAATACGTATACAAGAAGCAAGTCCATCGCCTATTATTGAGCTCCCTCTTGTTTCATAATTCACAGTAGTTCCAGCTTGTAAATATTCAGTTGCTTCATAAACTCTATCAGAATAGGCAATCTCTTTATTTAAGTAGTCAATTCTTGTATTTAGATTTTCCTGCAACTTTTCTAAAGTTTCTAATAAATAATTATAATCATCAGTTAAAGGAACTAATGTCACAGAAGATGTGTTAAATATACTAATTCCAAATCTTTCCCCTTTTAAATTTTTTATGATTTTCTTTAGATTATCTATAATTTTTTCATTAAGTTCATTCATTGAATCTGATGTATCTATGCAAAGAATTATATCTCTATTATATTTTGGGTTATTATTCACACTGAATTTTACAGGTCTTGCTATAAGAATTATAGACATCAGAATTGCTAAAGCATATAATCCTTTCATTATATATGTAATGATTTTATATTTTTTTATAGCTTTTTTATAATATGCTAATTCTTTTACATACTTAGTATTTGCAATTTTCTTTCCATCATTATACTCAAGTTTCTTTTTGTTTTTTGCAAACATTAAAACTATTATTAAAATTACCCCTATTATTAATACAATTGGGTATCTTAATTCCATTTTTCTATTACCTTTCTAGTTTTTTCTATTGAAGCCTTAATATCACTATTAGACATTTCTGCAAACTCTGGAACATAATATTCCTCTACAAGTTCGTATAATTCCTTTATATCTGTTTCCTTAATTTCTTGAAGTGAATAGTTTTGAACCTTAATATCTGTCATCTCATAAACAAAATTTCTAATAATCTTGCTTAAGTTTTGATACTCTATTCTAAGTTCTATCTTTTCACTCTCTACTTTTTTTGTAAGCTTATCTATCTTTTTTAGATACCTTTTAATTATGCTTTTCCTGTCTCTTTCCTCAACTTCTTTTATTTCAATTTTTGATGTTCCTACTAGTTTCTTCTTCTCCTCATAATTTAAAAAATAAATCGTAAGTCCTAAAAGTGCAAGAATCACCAAAACTAAATATACAATAGGGCTTAAGATATAGCTTTGTAAATTAACTGATATTTGCATGTTTGTGCCTTTCTAATAAATCCATTGTTTTCATAACAATTTCTTTATTGCATTCAATCGTTTCCGCTTGAATTCTAAATTTTTTCAATTTATTTATACACTTTTCATACGTTTCTTGTCTTGCTTTTTTCTCTAGTTCATGCAATTTTCTATCAGAAAGTAAAGTCCTTGGAATATATTTCTCAATTTCTAAGTCAAATACTTTTTTACCTGTCATATATGCATCTCCTATATTTATAAATAGCATATTATGAGCTATTGAAAGTTTCTTTAAAGTATTTTCACTTATACTCTCCATTCCAGATAAATCTGTAACAACAAAAATTATCATTTTTCTGTTTATGTTTTTAATTATGTAATCTAATGATTTTTCTAAATCAGACTTCTCTGTACCATCTATATTTTTTTCATAGCATGTCAAAATCTTTTCAACATTTGCAAATCCTTGTTTAAATGGGAAATATTGAATTCCATTTTTGCTATTATAAATAGTTCCCACATAATCTTCATTTTTACTTGCGATATATGCAACTACTCCTGCTGACATAAGTGCAACCTCTTTTTTGTTTTCTGCTTTTTCAGTATCTGCAAGCATCTTTTTTCCTGTATCTAATACTAATAATACATTATGTTTCTTTTCTGCCTTATACTGTTTCACAAGTGTTGAATTAGTTCTTGCAGAAGCTTTCCAGTCTATATCTTTTATATTGTCTCCGTGCAACATATTCTCTTAAATCTTCAAAATTCTGACTTCTTCCTTTAAATATTGAGTTATAGTTTCCATTTAAAAGATTTTCTACCTTCTTATTTGAGTATATCATTACATTAGCTTTGATTTTAGTTATATATTTCATTTTCATGGAACTTCAACCTCTTTTGTTATTGCATCTATTATAGTTTCAACTGAAACTCCATCTGCTATTGCTGAATAATTTAACTCTATTCTGTGTCTTAAAACACTATACTTTAGTTCTTTAATATCATCTGGTGTTACATATGTCCTTCCGATTAATTAATGCTAATGCCTTTGATGCTTCCATAAAGGCTATTGCTCCTCTTGTACTTGACCCTAAAGTTATGTAACTAGCTAATTCTTTTGAAATTATCTTTTCTGGTTCTCTTGTTGCTTGTACTAGTTTTACAATATATTCTTTCATTGCATTTGATAGATATACATCTTTTGTAACATCTTGCAAAAATATTATTTCTTTTAATGGTAAAATTGCTTGCGTATCTAAAAAGATATTATTTTCTATTCTATTCAAAATTTCAATTTCTTCTATTATTCCTGGATAATTTAGCTTTTCTTTTAGAAGAAATCTATCTAGTTGTGCTTCTGCAAGTAAATATGTTCCTTCTTGTTCTATTGGATTTTGAGTTGCAATTACCATAAATATTTCTGGTAATGCATATAGTGCCCCTCCTATTGTAACTTGTCTTTCTTGCATTGCTTCTAGCATTGCACTTTGTGTTTTTGCACTTGAACGATTTATTTCATCTAGTAAAACAAAATTTGCAAATACTGGTCCTTGTTTTGTTTCAAAAGTATTATTTGCTTGATTGAATATCTGTGTTCCAACTATATCACTTGGGAGCAAATCTGGTGTACATTGTATTCTTGAAAATTTTCCACATACTGCATCTGTCATTACTTTTGCTGCTGTTGTTTTAGCAAGTCCTGGAACTGATTCTAGCAAAATATGATTATTCGTCATTAATGTAATTAATAGTGCTTTTCCCAGTTTTTCTTGCCCTACTATTCTATCACTATAGTATTTCATAAGTAATCTTATTATCTCATTACAGGTCATTAATTCTGAGTCAGTTATTTTATTGCTTCCTAAATTAAAATCCATGTTTCTTTCCTCTCATTCGTAGTTAGTTATATTACTATTATATTGCAGTTTCTGAGGTAAGTCAAGAGGACAAGCATACCTTGAGGACCACAGTTATTTTTTTATTTAATTTTGTTTATAATTTTTATAGAAAACATAGCAAGGAGGTAATTTTATGTCTATTAGGAAAGTACACGGTAAATTTAACATTGTCAGTAAAAACATTAGAAAATATAGGCTTCAAAACAATTGGTCTCAAGAAAAACTTGCTCTAAAATTAAACTTATTAGGTCTTCCTTTTACTAAAAATGATATTCAAAGAATTGAAGTAAATAGAAGAATTGTAAGAGATTTTGAACTAATATTTTTAGCAGAAGTTTTTGATATATCAATAAGTGAGCTTCTGTCAATTACAACATCAAAATTAAATATTACATAGCTATAGGCGTTTTTTACAATTTTCACTTTTTTCTTTTGTTATCTTACACTAAGATAACAAAAGAAAAAAACTGATTTATAATTAGAGGGTGTCATAAAATAGGAAACCGAAAGCAAAAATTTCAGTGAGAAATCGCTGGAATTTTTGATAATACTCTGAGTTAAAGGAGCACTAAAAAAGTACGCCTTTATTTTTATATATTTTTTTAAGTGATTTTCTCCTCTATTCATTTCAAAAAAATCCAAATCTATCCTATCCCATAAAATTATAAAAAATCTTCCTATAAATATGATTATAGGCTCCAAAATGGAAGCTGGGCAACGGCAAAATATTCAAATGGAAATTTCACAGGTCTATCAGATGGAAAAACATATGAACTACGAGTAACTGTAACAGACAATGCTGGCAGAACTAATTCTGCTACAACAACTGTCACAACAAAAGTAGCAAATACTCCACCTTATAGCCTAACAACAGACCTAAGCAGTAGAACTACAAATTCGTTGACAGTAAGGGCAAGAGCATATGATAACGATAATCCGAAGCAAACATTAACCTACACATTATCATTAAATGGACAAACTAGAACAGCAACTGGAACAAGTGGAAACTATGTTACTTTTAGTGCAGTTTCTGGATTGAGTGAATATACAACATATTCATGGACTGTTACAGTAAAAGATAGTAACAATGCAAGTATATCAGGTTCGGGAAGTGATAGAACTTATTGTTCAGGGAAAACATACTATTGTAAAGGGCCATCTCAGGAATGCACAAACCACAACTCTTCACTCGTTTGTCCTTCTTGCTTTTCGAGTCGGAACAGATAGCGAAACAACATATGGTAACATTTATAAATGTCGTGGTTGCGCCAATTCTATCCAAAATGTACCTACTGTCACTCTAAGTTGCTCAACTTGTGGTAAGTGGTTACATAGTCAGATGTTATTTCAACACTATTGTGGAATCTGTGGATACGAGTACCCAAAAACACTACTATCGGATCAGCGTGTTTGTGGCATATGTCATCAGGCGGGTGAAGCCATAAACACAGATTGTCCTTGTGGTTATAAGAGAACCATTGCTCATTATTATTGTGAACACAATGGGAACCGGTTTTCAACATTAGATGCCCAGATTTATCTCATAGTTGAATAAGAAATGCTAGTAAACGATGTAATTTATATTAGCCTAGTACAAACGAATTAGTTTTACTAGGCTCTTATTGTATCATTATTATTTTTTAGTTTATTGTTTCAGATTATTTTTATTCACTACTAAATATTTGTTACAGCAGTTATATCTACTTGTTATATAATTTTCTTTTTTAAGTACTAGTACAATTAAACACTATAAAATAAGCTCTAGTGCTGAACTCCGTTATTATTATGTCTACACCAATAAGCTTCTGAAGAATGTGAAGGTTCATGCTGGCACGTGTTCGTATAACCTGCACCAGCACAGCCTCGACAAGGTGCCCCATCATTTAGAACGTATGGAGCATAATAAGTAATGCCGTAATGACGGGCATGTGACCCATGCTGAGCGACCTAGCGAAGCTCCACATCTTCTGCAACTTAACCAATGGCACGGACCTTCGTGTGATTCAGCGCATAGTGAACAATATACTTGAACTGAACCCAAAGCATTTCCAAGGTCAATATAACTATCAGTATGTTCACGATGCACTATTCCAACTCCCTTACAAACTGAACAAGGAGAAAAAATTCCACCTGAACAGTATTGACTTCTACCAGAGCAGTACGTTCTATCGCTACTATTTTTAGATATTGCTGTACTTTTGCTATCAGTTACTTCTACTTTCCAAGAATAAGTTTGTGTTGTATATTCAGCCAATCCTGTTTTTGTAGTAAAAGTTACCGTATTACCACTCGTACTTGTTTTTGTATCCATTGCTGTTGTGCTATTTCCCCAGTATAGTTTATATGTTAGTGTTTGAGTTGGTGTGTCATTATCATAAGCTCTTGCACTTATTGTCATGCTTGTTGTAGTTTTACTACTACACCATGTTGTTAGGTTATAAGGCGGAGTATTTGCTACTTTTGTTGTAGCAGTTGTGGTGGCGGAGTTTGTTCTGCCTGCGCCGGTCGGTTACTGTTACTCTTAATTCGTATGTTTTTCCATCTGATAATCCTGTGAAACTGCTATTTGAATATTTTGCATTCGTCCATGTTCCATTTTGGAGCCTATAATCATATTTATATGTATTTTTCATGCTTTTTGAATAAAAAAATAGAGGCAAGTGCCTCCTAAAAAGTTAAAACTAATGAT
>JAAWDU010000062.1 GCA_022793905.1 Clostridia bacterium | reverse complement strand
ATAATCTTGAAAGCCATTACCTTCTGATGAAAAGTTTGTTTTAAATTTTTTATTATATTCATCTATTGCAAAATCTAAAAATTCTCTTGAACTTTGGTCTAATAATTCTGTTTCAAATCCCTCATCATCTAATATTCCATCTGCGGTTTCTTCTTCATTTGCTGCAAAAGAATATATCGTGCTAATTGTCAAATCCTTATGTTTTTCTTCTAATTGCTTTTTTAATTCTAAATAATATTTCTTTGCCATTGGTATTGATGCTACTGCAAACATTGAATTAAAGCCATTTACTCTTTGTCCTTTTAAATCATAAAATGAATTTCTTTTTGTTTTTTGGTCAAAGTGTTCAATTATATAACTTACTACATTGCTAACTCTTTCATGAGAAGATAAAGCTTCTTCAGTATTTATAGCTTGTACTTCTTTGTCTGTCATTCCTTCTTTTTTCTTAATTGTATTTATATAATCAATTCTAAATGGAAGTACATTTCCATCATTTATAGCATCAACTATTGTATATGTATGTAACTTATCTCCAAAAGCCTGCTCAGTTGTGCAAAAGTCAGGATTAGACTTATTAATAGCATTTTTAGCAAATATAGGTGTTCCTGTAAATCCAAATAAATGATAATTTTTAAAGTTCTTAACTATCATTTTGTGCATATCTCCAAATTGAGAACGATGGCATTCATCAAATATTAAAACAATGTGCCTTTGAAATACTGGATGACTTTGATTTCTTTTTACAAATTCACTTAATTTTTGAATAGTTGTAACAATTATTTTTGAAGTTGTATCTTCTAATTGTTTTTGAAGTATTTTTGTACTTCTATTTCCATTTGCAGCCCCTTTTTCAAATTTATCATATTCTTTCATTGTTTGATAATCTAAATCTTTTCTATCCACTACAAATAATACTTTATCAATATAATCTAAATTAGTTGCAAGTTGAGCAGTTTTAAAAGAAGTCAACGTTTTACCAGAACCTGTTGTATGCCAAATATATCCACCTGCATCTATTGTTCCCATTTTCTTATAGTTTGTAGATATTTCTATTTTATTAAGTATTCTTTCAGTTGCAACTATTTGATATGGTCGCATAACAAGTAATGATTCTTCAGAAGTAAATACACAATATTTTGTTAGTATATTCAAAATAGTATGTTTTGATAAAAATGTTCTAGTAAAATCAACTAAATCGTTTATTACTTTATTATTTGCATCTGCCCAATAACTTGTAAACTCAAAGCTATTACTTGTTTTTTTACTTTTATTTCTAGTTTGACTCTTCTCTTTTATATGACTTTCTCTTGTTGTATTAGAATAATATTTTGTATTTGTTCCATTTGATATAACAAATATTTGTATATATTCATAAAGTCCACTACCTGCCCAAAAACTATCTCTTTGATATCTATTTATTTGATTAAATGCTTCTTTTAAAGCAACTCCTCTCCTTTTTAATTCAACATGAACTAAAGGAAGTCCATTTACAAGAATAGTAACATCATATCTATTATCATAGTTTCCACTATTTTCTATATATTGATTTATAACTTGTAATCTATTATTGTGAATATTCTTTTTATCTAAAAGATAAATATTTTTGCTTGTTCCATCATCTTTTTTTAATACTTGAATATGATCCTCTTGAATTTTTCTAGTTTTTTCTACAATACCATCATTATTATTTGCTATATTATTATTAAAAAATCTTTCCCATTCATCATCAGTAAATTTATAATTATTTAGCAATTCTAATTGTGTACGAAGATTTTTAACTAAAGTATCTTGCTCGTGAATTTCTAAATAATCATAACCTTGCTCTTCAAGCATTTTTATAAACTCTTTTTCAAGAGCAACTTCACTTTGATAACTATCTGATTTTCTCTTTAATGGTTCATACTCTGCTACAACAGTAGAATCAGTTGTTTCCATTACTACATTATATTTACTCATATTATCCCTCATTTACTAATTCTTTAAATGTTAATAATTTATCTCTATAATATTCATATTGCTTTTGTCTTGCTTCTATTTCTGCTGGTAACCCCCCTGTAATATCTTCACAGAGCTTTTCAAATTTATCTAAAATATTTACAATCCTTTTTTGTTCTTCAACTGAAGGTATATTTATAGGAATTGTCTTTAAATCACATCCATTTAAGGCAGGTACTCCTCCTGTATTTTTTCTTTTTAGTATTTCATCTTTTTTTGAAGCTAGTTCATAGTATAGATACTTATTTATAAGTATCTTTTCATCTTTAGACCATATTGCATAGCATAATGGTCCAAGCCAAAAATCCTTTTTTTGATACCCTACAAATCCAATTCCTCCTTGTCCTCTTGAAGGTGTTGTAACCTTATCTCCGTCGATATTAATTTTATCTATGTAACCTGAGTTTGTAGTTCCTGCATTTATATATTCATATTCTCCTGATTCCAAAATACATGTTGGTTTAGTACCTGTTTTAAAATTGCCAACATCTCCTAGTTTATATTCTTTTCCATTTATAGATAATAATGAATTTCTATAATAATCATATTGTTTTTGTCTCGATTTCAGCTCTGCTGAAAGCTCTGCTGAAAGTAATGTGAAATCATCCAAAATATGGACAATTTCGCATTGTACCTCCAATGGAGGTACAGGGACTCTTGTTTCTGCAAAATATTTAAAATGTCTTTCATAATTGTTATGCCTACTGTATTTACTTGAAACTGCATAATACAAGTATTTCATGCTTAGTTTGTTTGAATTTGTTTTAATAATTTTTAATCCATCAGCTCCTTGCACAAATTTGAAATCAATATATTTAATGTGTTCACTATGATCTCCAAAACAAATATATTCTCCAGCTGATATTTTCTTATCAATTTCATTACTATATCCTGATATATATTCTGCTTCTTGTGAAATAATTGGAATTTTGCCATCTTTACAATAATCATTTCTCTTTATTTTAAATGATGGTGTAATAATTTTTAATTCTCCACTCTTTAATAAATCATTAATGCTTTTAAATTCAGCTCCATTTGAACATAACTTTTTTATTAAATTTTCTAATTTATTCATTTTTTTCACCTCTTGACATATTCCATTGTAATTTTTTAATTGCTTCCATTTTACTTTCAACCAGAAACCACACTGGAATACTTGCTCCACATCCACATGTCAAAACACAATCAATACTAATTAATTTCTTATCTATAAAAATAACTGATAACTTATCTGTCGAATAAAATGTACTCAAATCATCACAATTCATACAAAAATAATTTAATCTTACTTTGCCAACAGATATATTAACATTTTGTCCAGCATTTCCTTTCTTACTTTGTAAAAAACTCTCCACTTGTTTATATTCTTTTATAGGTAGTTTTGATAGTACCTCTGATAATCTCATATTACACCTCGATTTCTGAAATAATTTTCTTTATTTCTTCTCGAAGTACATTTTCTCTTGCAACTATTTCATCTATTTCTTTATTTAGTTCTACTATATCAATTTTTTCTCTGGTATCTTCTTTTTCTACATAAGTTGAAACTGATAAATTATAATCATTTTCCGCTATCTCTTTATTTGAAATAAGTTTTGCGACATATTCTTTATCTTCTCTTTTAGTAAATATATCTACTATATTATTTATATTTTCATCTGTTAATTTATTATTATTGGTTACTTTAACACATTCATTTGTTGCATCAATAAATAATGTACTATTATCTTTTTTACTTTTCTTTAGTACCATTATGCAAGTACCTATTGATGTTCCAAAGAACAAGTTATCAGGTAATTGAATAATACAATCTACAAAGTTATTATCTATTAAATATTTTCTTATTTTTTGTTCTGCTCCACCTCTATAAAGAATACCAGGAAAGCATACTATTGATGCAGTACCATTTGTTGCAAGCCAAGAAAGAGAATGCATTATAAATGCAAAATCTGCTTTTGATTTTGGAGCTAATACACCTGCTGGGGAATATCTTGGATCATTTATTAAAACTGCATTATCATCTCCTACCCATTTAATTGAATATGGTGGATTTGAAACGATTACTTCAAAAGGTTCATCATCCAAATGTTGTGGTGAAATTAGTGTATCTTCACATTCAATATTGAATTTTTCATATCCTATATCATGTAAAAACATATTTATTCTACAAAGGTTATATGTAGTTAAATTTATCTCTTGTCCAAAAAAACCATTTCTAACATTTTCTTTTCCAAGTATTTTTGCAGATTTCAATAGCAATGAACCTGAACCACAAGCTGGATCATATACTTTATTGACTGATGTTTTTCCAACAATAGCAAGCTTAGTTAAAAGTTCGCTAACTTCTTGAGGTGTATAAAATTCTCCTCCAGACTTACCTGCATTTGAAGCATACATACTCATTAAGAACTCATAGGCATCTCCAAAAGCATCAATTTGATTATCTTGATAATTTCCTAAATTTATACTTGCTATTCCTTCTAGTATTTTTACAAGTTTTTCATTTCTTTTTACAACAGTTGCTCCTAATTTATTACTATTTACGTCTATATCATCAAATAGTCCAGAAAAATCATCTTCACTTTCAGCACATTTTGCAGAATTTTCTATATTATTAAATATCTTTTCTAATGTTTCATTTAGGTTCTCATCACTTCTTGCTCTTTTGCAAATATTAGAAAATAATTCTGATGGAAGTATGAAAAAGCCTTTCTCTTGAACCATCTCTTCTCTTACCTCTTCTGCCTCACTATCTTTTATCTTTGCATAATCAAAGTTTATATCTCCTGCTTTTCTTTCTCCTTCATTTATGTAATTTGTTATATTTTCTGAAATATATCTATAAAACATTATTCCTAGAATATATGATTTAAAGTCCCAACCATCTACTGAACCTCTTAAGTCATCTGCCACTCCGCCATATTGCTTTGTGTAATTCTTCTCTTTCTCTATTATTTAGCATTTCTTTTCCTCCGTACTATCCTATAATTTCTTTATTATATTTTATATCATAAAACCATAAATTTCACAACATTATTCGACAATTTAATCCTATAATCATTTCTACTTTTTTAATTTATTTTTTGCATTACAAATTGTATAAATGCCTTCTTGTATTCAGTCTTAGATATTCGTAGATCATAAAATACCCAATTTTCTTCCCAATCACAATTGTTTATTCTATCGTCTCTATCAGAATCATAATTCTCAAACAAATTCTTTTTTAATATTGTAACTATATTTCTCTTTAGTGACTTTTGTATTTATTTCAATTTTCTATTAATTCTTCGTTCACTCAGTTTTTTCCATATTTCTCTAAGCATTTTTATTTCTTCCTTATTTAATCCCATTCCTTCTTCTAATAGTATTTTGTCGTTTTCTTCTAGAATACTTTCTATTGTGTTATTCATAATATTTTTATCAATTTTTCTCAAATCTAGTCTTTTACTATTTATAACAGGAATTTTTAAATTTCTTATTTCACTGGGTTCAAATGTTAAAACTCCTCCCCCATAACTCCTACCGTTTAATTCACATAGTACAAAAGTATATGAATTTATAAATGCTGATATAACATCTTCAGCACAAACATTTTCTTTAAATCTAACCTTATGAATAGTATCTGTGTTAAGCACACGATTAGGATTATATATCATTTTAGGATATCTATGTACTTGTCTAAGTATAAAAGCCTCTGCTACCCAAGTTTTAGGAACTACATACCATTGCTTTCTAATTCTACATTTATACCCTTCATTAGCTTTTATTTTTTCCCCATAATGTATATATTTTTTACAATATGTATCTAACTCACTATTCTTAGGTGAGAAAAGAAAAACTTTTTTTCCTTTTTCTACTAATTTTTCAAATCTTTTCTCATCTAATATCACCCCTGATAACTGTTCAGATCTTCCTACTATCTTATCTACACTATTGTTTATTTTTCTTTTGTTGACTTCATCCTTATTTAATATAAAGAATTGATTTTCTCCTGTAACTAATCCGACATTTATCTCGAATAAATCTGTTGCCATGGGAATTTCTTTTATATTATCTATTTTATCAAGTAGTTTTAATTCTTTGTTATTCAAATAATATTTTGTCCATTTTTCATTAGTTAGTTTTAAAGTTTTTAATTCTAGTTTATCAATATCTTCACTATCAAACTTTTCTAAACTATCTAAATTATCTAGTTCTATCATTCTGATTCCTTTTTTATCTGCTTTTTTCTCAGCAAGTAAAATCACTACTTCTTGTTGAGCATTTTCAAATAATAATTTTTTAAAGTTCATAATAATGATTCTTTCAAAAAATTGAGACAAAAATTTTCTTCCTTCAGCTGCATAATCTACTTGTAATAATTCTGATGGTATAACCATTCCTAATTTTCCTGTTTCTTTTAAAGAATATGGTGATAAAATTAAAAATGGTAACCATGTGAATAGTAATTACCATTAAATATGCTAGATTCACTCTCTAATATATCTTCTAATAATTTATGATTTAATAATGCTTGTATATAGAATATTGACTCTTCAATATTCTCTTTCATTTCTAGTCCATAATAAAGACCATTTCCTCCGCCAGAAAACATTATTGTCTCATTATCATATACATAATTTCCATTTTGGGATAATACTGGCCAAATCAAATGTTCTTTCCCTTTAAATTTATTTAAACTTTGGTTTCTTCCAAACTGAAACCAATTATTATCGTTTTTATTTTGAATACTTCTTTTTTCTAATTCATCTTTATATTCATTAGGGTATTTATAAGCAAATTCAAATTTTTCTTTTAATTCTTCTAAATCATATAAAATAGCCTTTCCATCAATAAATTTATATGGAAAAATGATGTACCTATTAAATTCTATCTTATTATACTTATTTATTACCACATCATTTATCCCTTTTTTTAATATACCTTTTTCTATTTTTCTTTATATATCATTTTTATCTAGAAAATATACATACTCTTCATCTTCATTTTTTGGATCTATCATATAAATTTTATCATTACTTGTTTGTATTCCTACAAAAATATTCACAAACTCACTTAATATTTTAGTTTTTGATTTGAATTTTTCTAATTTTGAACTAACTTCTGTAGGTATAAAAATCCATGGCTCATTTGTTAATGCATTACTAGAATATTTTTTTCCTTCTACATACTCATTATATTTATACTTAACTAACTCTTCTACGAATTTTATTTCAAAATCAGCGGAGTTTTTTTCCAATATTAAAATACAGCAATAAGTTAATTTTCCATTGAATACTTGATTAGCTCTAAAATGTATTATTTTTATATATATTTTCCTCTTGAA
This sequence comes from Clostridia bacterium, assembly GCA_022793905.1. GTDB lineage: Bacteria > Bacillota > Clostridia > TANB77 > CAG-508 > JAAWPK01. Next base: position 262 of record JAAWDU010000062.1, on the reverse strand, counting down.
AGCACATATCTTAAATTTTCACCAGATTTATTTATCATAAATTTATGAGGTGTTATATATCCTATAATTCCATCATCTTTAATTAATTTTAATGCCTTTTCTATAAATAAAGGTTCTATAATATTAGTTGGGGTGGATAAAACTCCAACTATTTTTGTAAAATAAAATATAGCATTTATCAAAAATACCTGATAAAATATTTTTGTCTAAGAAAATATCAAAGGAGGTATTAGATAAATGCAACATAATTTTATCAGAAATT
>JAAWDU010000099.1 GCA_022793905.1 Clostridia bacterium | reverse complement strand
GTTTTATCCACCCCAACTAATATTATAGAACCAAAAAGATAATAAGTCTATTTTTAGTATCATTTACTAAAAATAGACTTATTATTTTTTTAGATGTACTATTCTACATCAAGGGGTATCCTAAGAATCTGTATCCCAACCCTTAAAAGGTGGTATACGTTTGGCAATAAGTTCTGCTTCGCTAAGTTCCCTACCTTTCAATTTGCTTATGTCAAGATCTTTCTCCACAAACTCTTTAAATTTTTTCTGCAAATATTCTTCATAAGTTTCTTCATGACTGTAGAAAACTCCCATCATTTTTTCACTGCCTTTCTTTAATGTTTAGTTATAGTGTGTATTTTTTAGACAATAAAACCTCCTTTTATTTGCAAAAACTATCTTGCAAATTTAATATTTTGATACGAATATATTATAACATATTTTTTAATGAATTTCTATAAAATAGTATAATTTCCACTTACTTATACATAATATTATATATAAATATATTGTCTTGACATTGTATTTACTTTATGTTAAACTATATTATAGAAAGAGGTGATATTATGGCTCAAACATTAGTAAATTTTAGAATAGATGAAGAAACAAAAAAGGAAATGGAAAAAGTTTGTGATGAATTAGGTATGACTGTTACAACAGCATTAAATATATTTATAAAAAAAATGACAAGAGAAAAAAGAATACCTTTTGATGTTTCAATAGACCCATTTTATTCAAAAAGCAACATGAAAGCTATAAATGAATCAATAAAAGAATTAGAGGAAGGAAAAGTAATTATAAAAACAATGGAAGAATTAGAGGCGATGGAGAATGAATAATATATCCTTTACTGCAAAAGCGTGGGAAGAATATTGCTATTGGCAAACACAAGATAAGAAGACTTTAAAGAGAATAAATTTATTACTTTCAGATATTAGCCGAAATAATTTTGAAGGAATTGGAAAGCCAGAACCTCTAAAAGAAAATCTATCTGGATATTGGAGCAGAAGAATTGATGAAGTCAATAGATTAGTTTATAAAATTAATAATGACCAAATAGAAATTATACAATGCAAAGGACACTATGAATAACTATATATGTATTTCTAAGACAAGTCTACCATCCAAAAAGTCAAAGTTCGTATTTGCAAAGTTGTGGCTCACCATTTTAATAGGAGCTTCTATTCAGAAGCTCCTTGTATTTAGTGTGCCTAGCATGGGCAACAACTTGAGGGTGAAAAGTCCCTTACGGTGCCTGATAGTGGCGAACCGTTAGTAAATGGCAAGGGTGTCCTTCGTGAGGAGGAATCTGAAAGAAGTCAAAGTCGCAAAATCTCGGTCT
>JAAWDU010000004.1 GCA_022793905.1 Clostridia bacterium | reverse complement strand
CTATTGTACAACTTCCAGAATTTAACTTTTTAAAAATTGATTTTCTGGAGGTTTATTAAGTGAACCCTTTTATATTATCAATGTGCAAAAAAAATTTAAAAATTTTTTAAATTTATCTTGACATTTTACCAGATGTCTTTAAAATAAATTGTAGATTATAAATATTTACATTCATATCATATTTATTAATACTAACTACATTCTCATTAGGGATTATCTCTATATAATTATTTTCTTCATTAAATCCTATTAATCCTTCTTCATTTAAATTTAAAAATTCTTTTTTAAAAATTAAATTTGTATTTCCACTAATTGCATAGCAAAAATTATAAGTTGATTTTTCTATTAGTGCATTAATTAGTGTCGTTAAACCTGTACCTCCTGTATTCAATGACATTTTTCTTGTTGTAACATATTTCTGAAATGCTGAAACCATAGCAAAGGAATTCATATTATACTTTTCATTAAAACTCTTTTTGTGATTTTCATATGCTTTCAAAACAATTTCATTTTTTTCACTATATTCCGACTTGTCTTTTTTGTTTATATACTCTATAATTTCTTTTCCTATAAAAATATCATCTATTACAACTACTGCAACATCTACATATTTATATTTATGATAATCATTTTTTACAAGATTTAAATTTAATATACAATCTCCCTCTGAATGTTTTAATGCATTATCAATTATTTCAACTATTACTTCTGCTAGTTCATTTCTATACTCATTATCAAGCTCAAAACATTTTAGAAAAATATCTATTTCATCCATTGTTATTGAAATAAATTTTCCTTTTCTATTTTCTTCAGTATTCTTACATAATTTTCTAAAATGATCTCCTTCAATAGTAATCTCTTTATTATATTCAAAATTATAATCTTCAACTACTATCTTTCTATTATTATATTTAAATAATATGCTTTTCTTAAAAATTTGATAACCTAAAACATTTTCTTTTATCGAAAATCTATAAGTAATTTTAAAATTCCATTCATTGATTACAAAATATATTATAGTTTCCATTAAAGTTAATATTGCTTGATCTGAAATATAGTCAGAGTCTATAAGAATTTTTGTTTCAAATATATGCATTTCTTCTCTCATCCATTTAAGATGTTCTACAATCTTATAAATAGATTTTATTGAAAACATATTATCTTTTATACGTATTTTATTATTTATATAACCATCTATACTATGATTTTTTGAAGATACCTTTTCAAATATCTTTTCTATTTTCAACATTCCAGTTCTCCTATTTTATTATATCACTTTTTTTAATTATATTACATTTTTATTTTCATTTTATAATTTTTATTTTATAATATTTATCTTCTATTTTCATATTTTTTCCATTTTATTATACCATAAAGTTACTCGCTTACTTGCCATTCGCCGTTTTTCTTGCCATTTTTTCTTTCAATTAAACCTTTTTCTTGCATTTCTGCCATATAAGTTTTTATAGTTCTTACAGATTTATTAATCTGTCTTGATATTTCCTCTTGAGTAGTTGCTGGATTAGTTTTTAATATATTTATAATTGCTTGTTCTTCTAAAGTGCAATTATTGCCCTTTAAATTATTTTCATTTGCACTTTGAATATTATCTATATGTGTATATCTATTTTTTAATTCATTGTTAGCATTTGTTAGCAAGTTATAAAAGAATTTTTCCAAAAATGAAGTGTCTTCAAATACATTTTTTTCAAAATTTTTGTAATTAGCTCTTACTAATGAATTTCTAAAATACCATGAATTATCAGCAAATACTTCATCATTAATATTAAATCCAAAAGTTCTCAGATATTTTATTAAAAATACCGCTGTTGTTCTTGTATTTCCTTCACAAAATGGATGTACTTGCCATATATTTGATGTGAATTTGCATAGATGTTTTATAGATTCATCTAAACTTAATCCTTTATATGAAAAGTTTTTCTCTTGTTCAAAATCATATTCTAGAGTATCTTCTATTGTTTGAAATGATGCATATGTTACTGTATCGCCATTTAATACCCATTCTTTTTTGGTAAAGTTATAATCTCTATATACTCCTGCTCCATCAAATATTTCTTTAAATAATCTTTTATGAATATTTAATAATTCTGTTGGTGAAAAATTAAATGCTTTTTCACTCAATATCTCTGTAATTCTTACTGCAACTTTATCAGCTTCTTCGTTCTCTTTTTCAAAGTTTTTTCTACTACCTTGAACTTCATAATATTCATCTATTCTTGCTTTTACTTCTTCAATATCTATTGTTCCTTCAATATGTTCCTTAGCAGTTTTTATTAAATATTTTGAAGGTTTTAAGCCATCTACATCTTGCAAACCTATCGCTGTTTCCCATGTTTTAGTTTTTTCAACTTGATTTGGTTCACCTTGTTTAATATATTCTGATAATTCTAAATTCCAATCATTCTTCTTATCCATTAGAAATACCTCCTACATATATATTATATCAGTTATTAGATGTAATATCAATATTAAAAGTGCAATTTTTGCACTTTTAATGTAAAAATTGCACTTTAGATTATAAACTTATAGTATTTTATATAATATTTAGATTTAAGTATATATTCGAACATTTTCTAACATATAATTGAAAACTGATTTTTTAACTCTACCTTAATGTCAATATTGAGAAAAAATTATTATACATTCCAGGTTTAGCCAAACATAAAACAACTTTTTTATTTATAGCATACATTTCAAATTCGTTATTTTTTAGCTTAAAATATACATTCTGTATATTAGATAAATTGTCTGATATTTGTATTTTTGAATATGTTTGAGAATTATATTTAGATTTATAATAAACATCTGGGATTCATCTAAATTTTCAAAAGTCCCATTATTTATTAATTTCATCTATATTTCCTTTCTATCAATGCTTATTTTATATTCTTCTCCTTTTTCAGCTACCATTGATAAACTTTCAGTATCTTCTTCTGTAGTCTCATATACTATAGTGTCTTCATTATCATCTGAATTCCAAATTCCAAAATATTTTTCAAAGAATTTCTTTATTTTTTCAATTATTGATTCTTTTTTTTCTGCTCTATTACCTCCTCCAAATCTTTTCATTGGCGGTAATATTTTTTCAATATCTGTTCCTGTAGTTTTAATTTGTCCATCTCTAAATGCATTATCTATAAATTTTCTTGTTTCTTCATCACTTAAGTTTTCTTCTTCAATTAAATTTCTTAGATCAATTTCTTCTTGTTCTTTAACAAATTTAGTCCAATCATTTATTACATCTGTATTTGTACTTATTTTTGATATAAATGTTTCAATAAGCTCTTTTTTAGAACGAAGTGCTAAACTTGATTTTATTGCTTTATCAATTGAACCTAATATTTCTTTATCTTTGCAATTTGACCCATGATATTTGGCAACTAACATTAATATATAATCAATATTTACTTCTACTTGTTTTACCAGTTCCATCTCAAATACTATATCATCTTTAATACTTTCTACTTCTTTATCATCTTTTCTTAATTTAAATTCTTCATATAAATCTGTATAAGTTCCTATGTAGTCTTGGAAATCTCTTTCAGAAAGTATTTCATTTCCTTCAAATCTATCAAATGAAGATAGTATATTTTTAAGTCTTAAAATATTTCCCATAGAAACAATAAAGTCTTTTTGAGCTTGTTCACCTATTATTTGTTCTTCTAATGGATATTTTCGGCGTAACTCTGCTATTCTTTCTTCATATCCTTTTTGTTTTTTACCTTTATCATCTTCATACCCATAATAATAATCTTCATAAGATTTTAATAAAACTATTCCCGATGCATCCTTATCTCCAAATAATGCAATTGCATCATTTGTTTGTTCTTGTAAATCTCTAAAACAAACTATATTGCCATAAGATTTTACTGAATTTAGAATACGATTAGTTCTTGAATATGCTTGTATTAGTCCATGTTGTTTTAAGTTTTTATCTACCCATAATGTATTTAATGTTGTTGCATCAAAACCTGTTAAGAACATATTTACTACTATAAGTAAATCAATTTCTCTTTTCTTAACTCTGTTTGATAAGTCTCTATAATAATTTTGAAATCCATTTCCTTTTGATGAAAAGTTTGTTTCAAATTTTTTGTTATATTCTTCTATTGCAAAGTCAAGAAATTCTCTTGAACCTTGATCTAATAAATTAGTTTCAAATCCTTCATCATCTAATATTCCATCTATGACTTCTTCTTCATTTGCTGCAAATGAATATATTATTGCAATAGATAAATCTTTGTGTTTTGCTTCTAATTGTTTTTTTAATTCTAAATAATACTTTTTTGCCATTGGTATTGAGTTAACTGCAAACATTGAATTAAACCCATTTAATCTTTGTCCTTTTAAATCATAAAATGAATTTCTTTTAGTTTTTTGATCAAAGTGTTCAATTATATAGTTGGATACATTACTTATTCTTTCATCATCACATAGAGCCTCTTCGGTTTCTATTGCTTGGACCTTTTTATCTGTCATATTTTCCTTTTTCTTAATTGTATTTATATAATCGATTCTAAAAGGTATTACATTCTCATCGCTTATAGCATCAACAATAGTATATGTATGTAGTTTTTCTCCAAAAGCTTGTTCTGTAGTACAAAAATTTGGATTAGATTTGTTTGTTGCATTTTTAGAAAATAT